>CAYYPB010000070.1:0-9506 GCA_964473405.1 uncultured Planctomycetaceae bacterium | reverse complement strand
TAGGTCGGGCTCAACCCGGAAGAGCCGCGGGCTTCAGCCCGCGCGGTGCCTCCTTCCGAGGGAACGCCACGCACGCCGTCGGGCGCCTTGTCCCCCAGCCCGCGGCTCTGCCGGGGGGCGAAGCGGCCCACGCTCGCGGATGATCTCCCCCGGTAGAGCCGCGGGCTAGGGGGATTTCCCGTCTCCTACGACCTGATGGGCTCATAGCCGCGTCACTTTGTCTCCACGATCTCGAACTCATACGTAGCAAAGGGCTCGTTGCCCGAATAGACCTTGGCCGTGTACTTGCCGAGGCCGTGGGCAGCCGTGATCTTCGCCGCATCGAATCCCAGCCCGTAACGCGCCGAACGACCGGGCCATGCGAAATCCTTCTTGGCCGCGACGGTGCGCGAACCTTTGGGGACGATGCTCAGCTTGAATCGGTTCTTGTCCGCCGCCGACGGCAGATCCACGACGACGAAGAACTCCTTGTCGTCGGCTGGGATCCGGCGCTGCCAATCCCACTTGTTGTCGTACAGTGCCGTGGCCGTCCGCAGTACATCGCCTTTCAACTTGATCTCCTGACGCGTGATGGCGAGCGCCTGGTAGATCATGTTCGCCTGGGCCTGTTCGGCTCGGCGCAGACAATCCGCCGCCGTGTAGTTGGGCGGGCTCCCCGATGCCCAAAAAGTCGTGGGCTTCTGCACGGCCGCGATCTGCCGACCGGTCACGGCATCCACGACAAGCACATGGCATTCCACGATGGCGTCGTGCCGCGTCCACTGATAGGGCACCTTCCGCCAGCCGCGAATGACGTATACCCCTTGCGCGTTGTAGCCCATGACGGCCTGATTGTTGTAGCGCGTCTCGTTCCGCGTCGTGACCTCATAGCGATTGCACGCGCCGTAAATGAGAACCTGCGCCGAAATCAGCTTGCCGGTCGCAATCGCCTTCTTCGGATCGAACAAATCGGTCAAGGCCATGTCCTGCTCGGCGAGGATCTTTCCCTTGAGCCGTTGCCGGTCGTACACCTCGTACGTTCCGTTGTTCGTCAGATAGGTGGAGATCGTGTCGCTGATGCGTGCCGCGACGCCACGAGACCGCGTACGATTCTCGAATCGGTGAACGGCGACGCGCTTGATCGGCGTCTGCGGGCGATAGAAGCCGGGGTAGCGATAAACCCAAATCTTGTCTTTCTGGCTCCCGCCGCCGCAGCCCGTCGAAAACACCGCCACCGCAAACGACGACGCGATCAGAAAAACCGCTCGAAGCATCGGTTTCATGGTAATACGGACCCTCACGACAGAGTCTCATTCAGACAAGATGCCGACCGCCGGCGCGCCGGGCCGGGCCGCATGGGCCGATATCATACCGAAACGAAACTCGCCCGCGACTCCCTTCCCACGACGGCGCCTTGGGACCCGTTCGATTTCGCTCGCAACACCTCGACCCAATCGTCCGCGAACGCGCCCAACCAACGACAAACGTCGCCCAAAAACATTTCACCACGCCAAGCCGAGCGGCCATCGAACCGATGAAACCTGTGGGCATCGGGCACATCGCCGCAGCTTCTTTACACGGGCGGCCCCACGAAACAGCGTTTCACGGAGCGGGCGAGCAATGACGTGGATCACAGAGGACATCCCGAACGCGCCGAACGCCAAGGCGAACGGTTGCCAGCCAGAAGCGGCTGCGTCCTCCTCGGCACCGCCCGATGGAATCGCACGCGGCGTGACCAAAGCGGCGTGCTCAGACTGCCGGCTTGTCCGCGATGTCGAGAAACGCGAAGCACTCAAGAACCTACTAGAGCTTTCGCTCTCGGCGAACTCCACGACGGAACTGATGGAACTCGCCCTCGAGAGACTGTTGTCGCTGGACTTCCTGAAGATCGCGAACAAGGGAGCAGCATTCCTCGTGAGTGAGGAACCAGGCCAACTCGTCCTAGTGGCACATCATGACCTGGACTCGCCACTGCAGGCCCTCTGCAAGACGATACCGTTCGGGCATTGCCTCTGCGGCCGAGCAGCCGAAACCGGCGAAATCGTGTTTGCATCGTGCCTTGACGAACGACACGACACACGTCATGACGGGATGACCCCGCACGGCCACTACAGCGTGCCGATCATCATGGACGGCGATGTCGCCGGTGTCATGACCCTCTATCTGAAGGAAGGTGCCAAGCGACGGCAAGAGGAGGAGCACTTCCTGCACTCCGCGGCGGGCATCCTCGCCGGCGCGATCAAGCGAATCACGACAGAGGATCAGCTGCGCGACATCAACATGATGATGATCGACGCCCTGGAGGGCGAGAAACGCATCGCCACGAAACTCCACATCGCCATGGAGCAGGTCGAGGAAGCCAAGAATGAAGCCGAGCTCGCCACGCGGTCCAAGAGCGAATTCCTCGCCAACATGAGCCACGAGATCAGGACGCCCATGACGGCCATCCTCGGTTTCACCGAGAACCTGCTCGACCCCGACCTGTCGGAGGAAGACCGGGCGAGTGCCGTCCATACGATCCAGCGAAACGGACAGCACCTTCTGCAACTCATCAACAACATCCTCGACATCTCGAAGATCGAGGCAGGCAAGTTGGAAGTCGAGAATATCGCCTGCTCGCCGGCCCAAATTATGCTGGACGTCCAATCGCTGATGAAAGTCCGTGCCGATTCAAAGGGTATCGCGCTGGACGTCGAATACGCCGGTGGCGTTCCCGAAACGATCCAATCTGACCCGACGCGGCTCAAGCAGATCCTCGTCAACCTCGCGGGCAACGCGATCAAGTTCACAGAGGAAGGGTGCGTACGACTGAGAGCCGAGTGCATCGGTCCCGACTCCACCAACCCGGCCATGCGCTTCGAGGTCATTGACACCGGCATCGGCATGACGGTCGAGCAGGCGGCTAAGCTGTTCCAGCCCTTCATGCAGGCCGACGCGTCCACGACGCGACAGTTCGGCGGAACGGGCCTGGGCCTGACCATCAGCAAACGCCTCGCCGAGAAGCTCGGCGGCGACATCACGATCCGGAGCCAACCGAAGAAAGGCAGCACGTTCACGGTCGTGGTCGAGGCCGGCTCACTCGAAGGCGTCAAGATGCTCGATGACCCCGCCGCGGCAGCGGCCGCGACCCAACCCAAGCCGCAGACTCGCATCGCCGCCGATGCCCTCCAGTGCCGAATCCTCCTGGCGGAGGATGGGCCCGACAACCAGCGACTGATCTCATTTGTGCTCAAGAAGGCCGGCGCGGATGTCACGGTCGTGGGCAACGGCCAACTGGCCGTCGATGCTGCCCTCGAAGCCATCGCCGAGGGCAAGCCATTCGGCGTCATCCTGATGGACATGCAGATGCCCGTGCTGGACGGCTACAAGGCAACCGCGCTGCTGAGAGAGAAGGGCTACACACGCCCGATCGTCGCACTCACGGCCCACGCAATGGCCTCAGATCGAGAAAAATGTCTCAAGGCCGGCTGCGACGAGTTCCAAACCAAGCCCATCGATCGCCGAAGACTCGTCCAGGCCATCCAGGAGCAACTCGCCCGGTCAACGGATAGCCCACCCGACACATCCGCTCAGCAACCGGCCGGGGCAACGTCTTGACGTGAGGTTCCTCAGCAACGGCGTCCCCCATGCCCATGCTGCACGGCATCCAGGCGGTCTCATAACAGGCCCCTTGCCGATTCACGAAGCCGAGGCAGGAAGACTGGCCCCAGGCCCGGTACAATCCCCTGGTGCCCAGTCCAGAAACCGGGCCCAGGAGGTTGTGCCCATGGCCAAAGCCCATGTGGACCCCGCCGAGTTGCGGCGATTCGCCCGAGACCTCAAGCGTTTCAGCACCGAGCTGGAGGGCCTGATGACGGGCCTGCACGCGCGCATGATGGGGCTCGAAAAAACCTGGCGCGACCAGGAACAACGGAAGTTCGCCGAAGAACTCCAGCAGACGATGAAGACGCTCGGTCGATTCCTCGAATCATCGGACGAGCACACATCATTCCTGTTGAGGAAGGCGGGCCTGATCGAAGAGTACCTCCAGCAGCGCTAGCGCGGCACCGGGATCAACACATGGCACAATCGGCCCGAGTCGATTCCATCGAAGTCCTCAAGACCTTCAGGGCATCGCTCTTGAAGTTCGCCGAGGCGGGCCGCAACGGCCTCAGCAGCGCGGAGTTCGACATCCGTCGCGCCGATCAGTGGCTCCGCCAGGAGCAACAGAGCTACTGGAAGGGCCTGATCCGCAAGCGGACCGAGCTAGTCACCCGCACAAAGAGCGACTTGAACCAGAAGAAGCTCTACAAGTCGCCGATGGGCGGCCAACAGTCGTGCATCGAGGAAGAGAAGGCACTGGCCGTCGCGAAGAATCGCCTGGAGGAAGCGGAGGAAAAGGCTGCTCACGTACAACGGTGGATCGCCAAACTCGAACAGGAGGCGATTCTCTACAAGGGCCAGGTTCAGGCCATCGGCCGTTCGCTGGACATGGATGTGCCCAACGCCGTTGCACTCCTAGATAGACTGCTGCTGTCCCTGGAAGCCTACGCGGCACCGTCCAAGACGCGAAGTACCCCTGCCGCTGATTCGGCCGCGACCCGCGGCACCGACGACAAGGCGGCAACCTCCATGTCCCGAGGCGAGCCAACGCCCGACGCAACCACCAAAGCCGAGGATGCAAGCGTACAATCAGACGCCCAGCCGCCGAAGACGAACGGGACTCAGCCATGAGCATCGAGACGGGTCAGTCCATCTTGAACCACGCCCTGAAGGATCTGCACGCCCACTGGGACGTGACGCACCGGAGCTGGCGCGACGAAACGAGCAGGGCCTTCGAGGCCAAACATCTGCTCCCACTAGACGAAAACACGCGAAAGGCGATTGAGGCGATGAGCCAAATGGCGACGACGCTCCACAAACTCCGCCGAGATTGTGAGTAGCCGATTCGACCCGCGAAGCCGACGATAGACCCCGCCGGACCGCACAGGAGTTAGGCGAACTAGCGATGCAGGACCATCCCGAGGACATCACGCCGAACGCCTTGCCGCCCGACGCCGAAGCCTACAAGGATCGGCAGCACACCGCCCTGCGCGACTTGATCGACCTGTCTCCCCAAACCGCCGACGCGGCGGAGACCGAGATCGAGCAGCACTATCGAGCGGGCAAGGAGGCCGCCGAGGAAGATCACGACTGGGCGACCTCGAGGATCGAACGTCGGGGCCATCGCATCGTCGAAGCCGGCCAACGCGACTACCAGAAGGGCGTCGAGCGGATCCGCGCCACGTTCGAAGCCGAAGAGAACCGCCTCCGCGACGTGAAAAAGAACGCTCGCCAGCGCATCGTCGACGGCGCCGACACCGCCGAGCGCCGCGCGAAGGAGAAGCTCGACCACGATGTCTGGCTGGCCGACAGCGTCCTGGAAGCCACCAAGAACCAACTTGTCAAGGATCTCAAGAAGCTCAAGATAACCATCGCCGCACAGAAGAACTCACTCAAAGCGATGGAGTTCAGAGCCCGGCTGTTGCTGAAGAACTACCGCATGGCCGAGCCCCCCCTGCCGGACAGGGCCGAACCGGAGCCCGTCCCGGCGGATGACGCGGCGGCGGCCGTGCGAGACGGCAGCGAGGCCACGCGCCAACACATCGAATCGCTCGCCTCCCTCTCGACGCCAAAATGGTTCGTAGGCGCTCGGCCTCATGCCGCGGTCCTACTACCGAGCATCGCCGCCGCTGCGCTGGCCGGATGGCTCACTCACATCGATGTCCTCACGTCGTCGCTCGCAGTCAACCTGCCGGTCGCATTCGCAGGCGCGCTGGCCGTTCTCCTGGGACTGGGGTTCCTCCTACGGCGCACCGCCCGCTCACAAGTCGCGACGATCTTTGGCCCGCTGACGGAATCGCTGGCCGACGCACAGGCGGCGGTAGATCGATACCGCGTGCAGTCCATGCAGAAGATCGAGCAACGCGAGACCGACGCCGTCAAACAACGAGACAGCGAACTCCATCGGGCAAGATCCACATTCGCCTCCTCACAGGCGGACCTCGCCGTGCAGCGCAAGGGCGCCCACGCGAAGGCCAAGGAGGAGTATTCCCGTCTGATCGCCGAAGCGGAAGCTCGCCGCGACAGTGACCGACAGATCGCCGAGCGATGGCCCCAATCCCTTCGGCCCCGAATCGAGGAACGCTACCGAAACTACCTCGCCTCAGCCCAACAACGACACGAACGCCGAATGGACGATTGCCGCCGCCGATACCAGCAGCGTCAGGACGCCCTGAGACAACGGTGGGAAGAAGGTCTGGCGCGGATTGAAACACTCGCCAAGACCGCCACCTCCGAAAGCCAAGCCGCGCTGCCCGATTGGGCGACGATGACAGAGGCCGACTGGCAACCACCGAAGAACTTCGCGTCGGCCGTGGGGTTCGGCCGACTGGAGGTCGACCCAAGCCGAATCGCCGGCACGGTACACCAATACCAACGCCTCAACATCGACCGATCCGCCGCCGTCTCCGTGCCTGCTCTGCTGGCCTTTCCCGACCGATGTTCCCTGCTCTTGCAGACCGAACGCGAGGGCATGACCGCTGCCATCGACGTCGTCCGGGCAGCCATGTTGCGGCTGCTCACCTCTCTCCCACCGGGCAGGGTCCGGCTCACCATCATCGATCCCGTCGGGCTCGGCCAAAACTTCGCCGGCTTCATGCACCTGGCCGACTACGACGAGTCGCTCGTCGGCGGAAGAATCTGGACCGAACAGTCGCACATCGAGCAACAACTGACCGACCTGACCGACCACATGGAAACGGTCATCCAGAAGTATCTGCGAAACGAGTTCGAAACCATCGACGCCTACAACCAGCAAGCCGGCGAACTCGCCGAGCCCTACCGATTCCTCGTCATCGCCAACTTCCCCACCAACTTCAGCGAGGACGCGGCCCGACGCCTCGCCAGCATCGTCGAGAGCGGCCCGCGATGTGGCGTCTACGCACTGATCGCCTGCGATCAACGCCAACAACTTCCATCGCGAATGCCCATCGACGACATCGCCGCGCATTGCGTCCATCTCGTCCACAAGAACGACCGCTTCACCTGGAAGGACGACGTCTTCTCGCACTTCCCGCTGACACTGGACACACCACCGTCGGAAGACGACCTGAGTCGCATCCTCCACGTCGTCGGCGAACAGGCCAAGGACGCTAGCCGCGTAGAGGTGCCGTTCGATATCATCGCACCGTCCATCGAAGACCACTGGACCAGCGACTGCACCGACTCCCTGAGCATCCCCGTCGGTCGCTGTGGCGCGACGAGGCAGCAACATCTGCAACTCGGCAAGGGCGTCGCGCAACACGCGCTCATCGCCGGAAAGACCGGTTCCGGCAAATCCACCTTCCTCCATGTACTCATCACGAACCTCGCGATGTGGTATCGCCCCGACGACGTCGAGTTCTATCTCATCGACTTCAAGAAAGGCGTCGAGTTCAAAACCTACGCAACGCACGAATTGCCCCATGCCCGAGCCATCGCCATCGAGAGCGATCGCGAGTTCGGCCTCAGTGTCTTGCAACGAATCGATGCCGAGATGGAGCGCCGCGGCGACGCCTATCGCAAGCTCGGCGTCCAAGACCTGCCGGGCTTTCGTCGGGCCTCACCCGACGAGCCCATGCCGCGCACGCTGCTCATCATCGACGAGTTCCAGGTGTTCTTCTCCGAGGATGACAAACTCGCACAAGATGCCGCGATGCTCATCGACCGACTGGTTCGCCAAGGCCGCGCCTTCGGAATCCACCTGCTGCTCGGCTCCCAAACGCTTGGCGGGACGGCCGGCTTGGCCCGCAGCACAATGGGGCAGATGGCCGTCCGCATCGCGCTCCAGTGTTCCGAGGCCGACTCGCAGCTCATCCTCGCCGACGACAACACCGCCGCCCGACTGCTGTCGCGCCCCGGCGAGGCGATCTACAACGACGCCGGCGGACTCGTCGAAGGCAACAGCCCCTTCCAGACGGCCTGGCTGAATGACGAGAAACGTGACACCTACCTCGCGCGCGTCTGCAAGATGGCCGACGAGTCATTCGAGCGGCCCGATCCACTGATCGTCTTCGAGGGCAACGCGCCGGCCGACATTCGCAAGAACCGCAGCCTCGCTGATCTTCTCGACGCCCCCGGCCCGCATGAATCCACAACGCCTCCGCGAACCTGGCTGGGCGAGGCCATCGCCATCAAGGAGCCGACGAGCGTCCCGTTCCGAAGGCAGAGCGGATCGAATCTCGTCATCATCGGTCAACGCGACGACGCCGCGGCAGGCATCGTGACGACCGCGATGGTCAATCTCGCAGCCCATCACGCGGCGGGGTCGGCGAAGTTCTATCTGCTCGACAGCTCGCCACCCGATGCACCCGAAGCCGGCGCGTTGGCACGCATCGCCGAGGCGATCCCCCACGAAGCCCACGCGGTCAAACCGCGTGATGGCGAAGCCGTCCTGACGAGCCTTGCGGATGAATCGCGACGGAGACAGGAAGCCGGCGAGGACCACGAGCAGTCAATCTACGTCATCGTCCACGGCCTTCAACGCTATCGCATGTTGCGGCGAAGCGACGACGATTTCAGTTTCTCAATGGACGGAAAGGACAAGCCCGCCAACCCCGGCAAGCAGCTCGCCGAACTCCTCCGCGATGGCCCGCCGCTGGGCATCCACGTCCTCGCCTGGGTGGACACCGCAGCCGCCCTCGATCGGGCATTCGACCGGCAGACGGTTCGCGAGTTCGACAACCGCGTTCTATTCCAGATGAGCGCCGCCGACTCGAGCAACCTGATCGACTCACCCCTCGCCAACCGGCTAGGCTTCTATCGCGCTCTGCTCTACAGCGAGGAACAAGGCCTGCTCGAAAAGTTCAGACCTTACGCCCTGCCCGACGCCGAGTGGATCAGCGCCCTCTCAACACGGCTCACATAGCAGGCTGCGGCGAAACCGCGCAAGACGGTAGCACCGGCGTCTCGTCGGTGGTCATCGAGGCCAAGACGATCCAGATTAGGGTGAATACCCTAATGCAACACCCCCTGCCGACAGCTAGGATTAGCTACATAAGAGCCTATTCCCCCTCCGGAAGGCGCCGAGTGTCTCCCACAGAGCGCTCGGCGTTTTCACTGCGCCGGCGTCCGGCTACGCAACCCCATCGGGTCATACCGTCAAGCCGAAGAGCGACGCAATCGCGTTGAACAGGGGAATGATGAGTGAGTTGACGAACCCCGTCATGATGAGGCTCAGAAGGTCGATCAACACGTTGGTCAGCGATGTGGTTTGCACGGACGAACTCCTGGCACGTCATGTTGCCGAATCAACGAACCTGTCCGCAGGCCCAGGGTGGATCCGACAACACCAGGGCGCCCCGCCCCTTCCACCGGAAAGGACCGAAAGCATTATATCGCCCAATCGGGCCCGTCCCATCCAGGTGCGTCCGAGCCCGGCCGCAGACTCCATGAGACAGTTTGGGCGGCGATCATCCGAGAAACTATGAGCGTGTCCTCCCAGGCGGGATAATCGACCCAGGTTTGTT
>CAYYPB010000069.1:0-9533 GCA_964473405.1 uncultured Planctomycetaceae bacterium | reverse complement strand
GCCGGTTCGTTGCGGCTGGACCTTGCGTCGTATCGCGAGTTGGAGGCCTTTGCACAGCTCGGCACGGAACTCGACGCCGCCACGCAGAAGCAGCTCGATCGCGGAGCCCGTATGGTGGAGCTTCTCAAGCAGGGGCAGTACAAGCCCTACGATGTGATCGATCAGGTGTTGAGCATCGTGGCCGGTGCCAAGGGCTTTCTCGACGATCTTCCGATCAGCCAAGTGGGCGACTTCGAGGAGCGGATGCTCAAGTACTTCGCCGACGAAGTGCCCGAGATCCGGCAGGCCTTGGCCGACAAGGGTGCAATCGACGACGAGCTTGACACGAAGATCACCGATGCGGTCAAGCACTTCAAGGATCGGTTCGTGGCGGCGGAGCAGAGTTAGGAGTTGTCAGTTATCAGTAGTCAGTAGTCGGCTTTTGGTTTTCGGTTTTCAGCTTTCGGTTTTGCTTCTTCGGGTTTCAATATGGCCAACGCCAGACTAATCGTCAAACGTCGCAAGGCGGTCACGAACACGCGCAAGATCACCAAGACGATGCAACTGATCGCCACGGCGCAGTTTCAGCAGGCGTTCACGCGTGCGACGGCGACGAAGCCCTATACCCAGAAGATCACCCAACTCGTCGAGGAGCTGTCCGCCGCGGCTGAAGGGCAAATCGACCATCCGCTGCTCATCGAGAACGAGGATACGACGCGGGATGTGACGCTCATCCTCACGTCGAATCGCGGCCTCTGCGGCGGTTACAACGGCAACATTCTTCGCAAGGCGACGGAGCATCTCAAATCGCTTAAGGCCGACGGCCGCGAGCGGGAGATTCACGTCGTCGGCAAGAAGGGGATCGCCTACTGCAAGTTCATCGGTCTCCCGCTCGAAAACGAATACACCGACATCGACGAGAAACTGCGGTTCGATCAGGTCGAGCCCATCGCGGCAGACTTCATGGCTCGCTACGAGCGCGGCGAGATCGCCAACGTCTATGTCGCCTATATGAAGTTCATCTCCACGGGTCGCCAACAGCCGGAGGTGATGCGATTGCTCCCGTTGAAGAAGGATGAGCCGGCCGAGGGCGCGGCCGAACCCGCCGGTGGTGGCGGTGAATCTGTCGGTTCCGCCCAGTACGACTTTTCCCCCGAGCCGAAGGAGTTGCTCAAGGCGTTGCTGCCGCAGACGGTCAAGATTCGGCTGTTTCAGGCGTTCACAGACATGGTCGTCAGCGAGCAGGTAGCCCGCATGGTCGCGATGAAGGCCGCCACGGACGCCGCCGGCGACATGATCAAGTCGCTCTCGCGGGAATACAACCGCGCGCGACAGACGCAGATTACGCTTGAGTTACTCGACATCGTAGGCGGTGCCGAAGCGTTGGCTTGAGTTGGAAACTGAGAAACCACCGCGTCTTGAGCGGCTGGACAATCACACAAGCACAAGCCCATGGATTGCGATCCGTGGGCTTCTGACCGAGAGAGCACTGGAGATAACACGATGGTGAGTTCCACCGGCACAAACATCGGCAAAGTCACCCAAGTCATCGGCTCGACCCTCGACGCCGAGTTCCCCGAGGGCAGCCTGCCGGCGCTCTACAACGCGCTCACCGTGGATGTCGAACAATCCGTCGGCACCGAGATGAAGACGGCCAGGCTCACCTGCGAAGTCGCCAGCCACCTTGGCGGCGGTCGCATCCGTGCCGTCGCGCTCGGCAGTACCGACGGCCTGAAACGTGGCGCCGACATCAGCGATACGGGCAGCCCCGTCTCCGTGCCGGTCGGCAACGAGGTACTCGGTCGCGTCTTCAACTTGCTGGGCAACCCGATCGACGGTCGCGGCGACGTGGACACCAAGGACCATCGTCCGATCCACTGCAAGCCGGCAGACTTCGATCAGCTCACGCCCAAGACTGAGCAGCTCGTCACCGGCATCAAGGTGGTCGACCTGCTCGCCCCATTCGTTCGTGGCGGCAAGACCGGCCTGTTCGGCGGAGCCGGCCTGGGCAAGACGGTCATCATCCAGGAGATGATTGCCCGAATCGCCCGTGAGCATAGCGGCTACTCCGTCTTCGCCGGCGTCGGCGAGCGGACGCGCGAGGGCAACGACCTCTGGCTGGAAATGCAGGAGGCCGAGTTCAAGACCTCCGAAGGCGTGACGAAGAAGGTCATCGAACACACGGCGATGGTCTTCGGCCAGATGAACGAACCGCCGGGTGCCAGGCTCCGTGTCGCCCTGAGCGCCTTGACCATGGCCGAGTACTTCCGCGACGAAACCGGCGCGGACACGATGCTGTTCATCGACAACATCTTCCGCTTCAGTCAGGCGGGCTCCGAGGTCTCAGCGCTTCTCGGTCGGATGCCCAGTGCCGTCGGCTATCAGCCCACGCTCAGTACGGAGATGGGCGAGTTGCAGGAACGCATCACCTCGACGGCCAAGGGTGCCGTCACGTCGGTGCAGGCTGTCTACGTCCCTGCGGACGACCTCACCGACCCCGCCCCCGCCACGGCCTTTACGCACCTCGACGCGTTCATCGTTCTCGCTCGAAGCATTTCGGAAAAGGGCATCTACCCGGCGATCGATCCTTTGGCCTCGTCGAGTCGCATTCTCGACGCCCAATACGTCGGCGAACGACACTATGCCGTCGCCCAGCGGGTGCAGATGATCCTCCAGAAGTATCGCGATCTTCAGGACATCATCGCGATTCTCGGTGTCGAGGAGTTGAGCGAGGAAGACAAGCTGCTCGTCGCGCGTGCCCGAAAGATCGAACGGTTCTTCAGCCAGCCGTTCTACGTCGCCGAGGTCTTCACCGGCTTCCCCGGCAGCTACACGCAGCTCGACGACACGATTCGCAGCTTCGAAGAGATCTGCGATGGCAAGCACGACAACGTTCCCGAGCAGGCGTTCATGTACGTCGGCACCGTCGAAGAGGCTGTCGAACGAGCCAAGACGCTGTAGGCCGAGTCGGTTCCACAAAGCCGCCGATGGTATCGGCGGTTCTGTTTTCCGCGCGCGTCCGCATCCGCGCGAACGCCCGGAGCCCCTCAACCGGCGATCAAGATCTCGACGAACGGCGGCACATCGTCAAGATCGACGAAACCGCTCGCATCGAAGTCGTATGTACACTCCGAGACGGCCTGCTCGTCCGGTGCCACGCCCATGATGATCCGGACAAACGGGGCGATGTCGAGGCCGTCCACCGTCCCACTACGGTCACCATCCCCCGTCGCGGCGGGCCACACTCTCATCGCGACGGGCACGCTCCGAACGTGCCCGATGTCGTCGAACACGTCACACGTCACGCGCATATCATGCTCCGCCAGCGTCACGCTCGGCAAGAGGAGGTCGGGGCCATCCTCGCCCACGGGGTTGCATCCCAGCCGCCACTGATAGTGCAGCACGCCTGTGCCGACAGCGGTTACGCTAAAGCCGGCAGCCATGCCGCCACAGACGTCAAGGTCTAGCGGTTGCTCGACAATCGTCGGACGCGAGAGCAAGAAGTGAACAAACCGCTCCATGTCGCCCATGTCGAGCGTCCCATCGCCATTGAAGTCGGACGCGCAATTCGCCCCGGACGCGGGCCCCGTCGGCGCTGCGAGCAGCACGTCGACGAACAACGAGATATCGCGGCCATCCGTCATGCCGTCGCCATCGAGGTCTCCGGTGCCGCGCGGGTGAACGGTTACCACGGCCTCGGCACTCGTTCTTGTCCCGCACGGGTTGGACACGTCACATGTGATGACGTCCTGGTCGTACCACGGGCCGATGCATGGAATCCAGAACGTCGCACTGTCGGCGCCAACCGCGAAACCATTGCGTCGCCATTGGTAGTGGATCGCCCCCTCGCCGCCGAGCGTTGAGACCTGAAACGCGGCCGTTTCGCCCCCGCAGTACGCGGCATCTTGCGGATGTTCCACGACAGTCGGCGAGGACGGCCAAACGTCAAGCCCCGCCGTCTCGCTCATGGCCGTGCCGCACGCGTCGGCCACCTGACAGACGATCAGGCTACCGTTGTCGGTGAGCGGCACACTTTCCAATGTGAGGACAGGCATGTCGGCACCGACTGGAACACCGTTCTGGAACCACTGGTAGGAGAGTACGCCGCTGCCGGTCGCGTCGACCTGGAAGCTCGCGTCCTGCCCTTCGCAGACCGCCGTAGCAATGGGCGGCACCATGATCGAAGGCCGGCCCGTACCTTGGAGGCAGCCGATGATTTGTATGCCGTTGAGAAACGCCACATCCTCGGCCGCGCCGACACCGAACGGCGTGGCCGTCACCGTGACCGTATCGCCGACAACTCCGCTGAACGACATGAAGTTCCCGACGGCATCCTGTGCGGCATCGTCGAAGCCCGCACCGGGGTCGCTGTAGCTGAGGCTGTGGATGACACGGGTCGAGCCTGCGACTTCGATATTCGAGACCCACTGATCCTCGTAGCCGTTGTTCCACGCATCCACATAGACGATCACCTCGTAGCTGGCTCCCACGCCGAAGACCGTGTCGAGATTGAAGACCGTCAGGCTCGCCCCCTGCGAATCCCAGAGCAGCCCACCCATGAGCTTGTGGTTCCGATCGGCGGGCTCATAGACGGTCGCAGGCGGGATGGGCTCGTTCTCGACCTTGTTCTGCGACCAGCCCGATCCCTCGAACGCCCAGGACGCCGCGGCAAAGGCGTGGAAGGCACCGGACCCGCCTCGCAAGCCCAACAGCCAGCCCGCTGTCGTGTTCTCGCCCGTGGTATTCCAGAAGACCTGCGGCGCGACGCCGAGCACATCGGTATCCGACAAAGGCGAGATCATGTGCTGCGTCGAAAGGCCACCCGTACAGTTGATGCCGATCACCTCCCGGCGGCTGGCCTGAACGACGGCCTGAACGACGGCCGGAAACCACACGTCGGCCATCTTGGCATAGCCCACGTCGTTGGGGTGCGCCAGGTTGAGCATGTCATCCGGGTAGTCCAGTGCATCCTCCATGTCCACGATGAGGATACGGTCTCCCGCAGCGATTCGCGAAATGGCCATCGCCGAGATGTTGTCGTTGTACTGCGTGACCATCGGCTCATGGATGGCCCGATCGATGATGAGGGCCAGAACGACGATGATGTTCTCGTCGACCGAGTCGATCGTATTCAGAATCTGCTCGACATCGGTAGGATCGGGATTCAAGCTGTTCGTGCCGATGTGCAAGAGGACGACATCCGCCGGATTGTCGCCGAGGAACCACGCCGCCTGCAACGCGATCTGCGCGTCGGTCCAGCCTGGATGGCCTTCATGGTCGGCGTCGAATCCGCTGCCCAGCGATTGGCCGCCAACGAAGTCCACGTCGAGGCCGGCGGTCGTCAATGCGTTGAACAGCGGGGCTCGGTAGCCGCCGGCGGAAGAGCCGGCCGTGATGGAATCGCCGAGCGGCATGACGCGGATCGGCGCGCCGTGTGCCGTCGCGGTGACGAGGACGCCTGCCCAACAGGCGGCAAGCACGAGAATGCGACGGAGCCGTCCACCTCTGCGACGGACCGCCTTCTCCCGGCAAACTGTAAGACATCCCCTCGTCATCGTGTGGCCACCCCTTCTCCGCCCGCAGCAGCCTATTCTAAGGGGACGAGCCTCGCCTTTCTACACATCCGTCACGGCTCGTGGTCCTCGAAACGGACGATAGACCCCTCAGCGAGCCTACCGGACGGCCTGCGGACCCGCGATCGACCCTCTTGCGGAATGTGCGACCCAACGCGACAACGGCCAAGCGCCCGAGGCGAGTGATGTACTCGCCCCGGGCGTGGCCGTTTGCTCGCTAGCAATCGACACGTCAGTTGTTGTCCTAGTTGCCCGTGTTGAACTGACAGGTGTCGCTGGAGGTGTCCGTTTCGATCGAGTTCCCGTCGGCGTCCTTGCAAGTTGCCTGGACGACGACCTCCTGGTCGTTGAGGAAGATCGCGCAGTGGATATTCTGCCACGTGTTACCATTGCCGTCGCTGACGTGGAACGTGCCGTAGATCTGGGGGTAGTACCCGAGCGCGTCGTTGTTGCGATAGACGCCGGCGCTGCCGGACATCAGCGTGATCGTATCTCCGCTCATGCAGGTGGCGGTGACGCCCTGATTGATCGAGAAGGCGGCGAAGGCATCGGCATTCGTGTTGTCATCCTCGCAGTCGTCGGTTGAGGTAACGGTCACGGACGCGTTGCTGGGACCATAAGTGCCGGGCGTCACATGCGCATTGACGGTCACGCCGTCCGGGCCGCCGCCGCCGCTAGTGTCGAAGTCGGAGCACGTGCCGGGCGCGGCCGCCGCATTCGCCGCCCCGCCGCCGCCGGAGAAGGCTGCCGCGATGGCGGCACCGATGGACTGAGGAACGCTGGCGGTGGAACCGTCACCGGTGCCCGTCAGGCTGGAAGGCAACAGGTTGCAGCCCACCAAGAAGAGGGCGCTGATTACGAAACACGCAGTGGCAGTACTGAGAAGCTTCATGGGTTTCCTCCGTATGGGACCAGGGGACATTCCCCGGCATGGGAGGATGATCGTTCGGAAAGGCAGCGAGGTTGAGCAAGCGGCGTGACCAATGACCGAAAGCCTCGCGGTGGGCGAACTTATGAGACATGGCGCAAGAGCGGACGCACTCCACAAATCCGCCGATGGCATCGGTGGTCGGCTGTACGAACGCCCCGACCGAGGAGGCCCATTCATTAATCCTCTTGACACAGACTTTGGAGCGGCCTATAGTCATCGCGGAAGGACCAGGGCGCTGATCGCCGGCGAGCAGCGGCAGCAGCACATTATTCGATTGCCTTCATTCATTCGCAGCACGCTCTGTTCTGTTCTCTGGCGCACATGTCCTCCCTGGCCGATCATTCGGCCCCCTTCCGACAACTCGGATGATCGTGGAACCCTCGCGCACGCGGCCCCACGGCTGCGCGCGAAGGCATTGCCGTCATTGCGCCGCGAGCGGCCTCCCCTGCTCGTGTTCCTGATGCGCCATCCGAGTTGAACCGCCTGCTGCAAGGCATGCGCGCAACCGAGTGGAGTCGAACGTCGCGTGACGTTCCGTGGTGGACCCCGACAAAGAGGACGTGACCCCATGCGTCAAGTCAGGCATCTGCCCATTGCTGTGGCCGTCGGTCTGGCCATTCAACTGACCCCAGGCATTCTGCAAGCCGACCCGCGACCGGCCCCTGACGCGCCCCTGTACACCGGCGGCGGCGTCACGCTGACGCAGGAGGATGTGGATCGCATCCTCGCGAGCGCTGGACCGCGAGGCGGCGGCATGGCGCTTATCGTCGAGTGCAACGGTGCCTATGGCTATGCGTGGATTCAGCAGGCCGTCGATGCGGCCAGCGATGGTGACGTGGTCGTCGTGCTTCCCAACGATTGCGAACCGGATGGTTGGTACCACGGGTTCGACATCCGGGACAAAGACATCCGTGTGCAAAGTGCCTTCCCGGCAGATCCCGACGTCGTTGCGGCGACGATCATCAGTGAACCTGGGGGGCCGGCCCCCAGCACGCTCGTCACGATGGACGATCCCGGTCTTCAAGCTGCCGTCCTGGACGGCCTCACATTCGCCGACTCTTGGTACCCTATCGTCTCGAACAACTGTCGCTTGACAATCAGCCGATGCGCGTTCACGGGAAACTACAACGGTTCCGTTCGAGCGATGACAAGCCAGCTCACGGTCGTTGACTCCACCTTCGTGGGCAACGCCTTCGGCATCCAGATCCTCTCGAATTCGCAAGCGCTCATCTCGGGCTGCGAATTCACCCTAAACGGCTCGACGACGCTGGGTGCCGGCGTGGAGAGCAACGACAGCGACCTTGTCATCGAAGACAGCATCTTCACCGAAAACGGAACCTCCTACCCGGCGGGAGCCGTGTCGCAAACGGGTGGTGATCTGCGCATGTCCCGCTGCGAGTTCGAGGGTAACTACAGCGGTGCCTTGCGAGCCCTGACAAGTCAGTCCACGGTCGTTGACTCAACTTTCGTGGACAACGCCTTCGGCATCCAGAGCTCCTCGAACTCGAACTCAGCCATCCTGGGCTGCGTTTTCACACAGAACGGCCCGACGTTATCCGGTGCTGGGATTCTGAGCCTCAACGGCGACTTGCTCATCGAGGACTGTGGTTTCATCAGAAACGAAGCCACCGACAAGGGGGGAGCCGTCTCGCACGTCGGTGGCCATCTGCATGTGAGTCGCTGCACGTTCGCGGAGAGCTCCGCAAGACGCGGCGGCGCCATCGATTCCTCCAACTCGTCCGTCCTGCACATCTCTGCGTGTTCGTTCGAGTACAACCGTGCCAGCGGGTCGCACGGCGGTGCCATCAACTTGCGGGGCCCGCCCTCGGCAGACAGCACAGTCTCCCAATGTCGCTTCGTCGGAAACTCTGCCACGGGATGGGGTGGAGCCTTGAGAGGTTCGCCGGCTCGCCTGACAAGCTGTTCGTTCGTCGGCAACTCGGCCACCTACGGAGCCGGAATAAGCCATGCGCCCGCTTCTCTGACAATGACGGACAGCGTGTTCTGGAACAACAGAGGCCAGGAGGGATCGCCCGAGCAGCAGCAAATCTGGTTCAGCCTCTCCTCCCCATTGACGGCAGCATACTCCTGCATCCAAGGCCTCGATGTTCTCACCGGCAACGGCAACATCAACACTGCCCCGGCGTTCGTCGACCCCGGCTACTGGGATAACAACGGCACGCCGGGTGATCTGACCGACGACTTCTTCGTGGCTGGCGACTATCACCTGCTACCCGGCTCGCCTTGCATTGATGCGGGCGATCCGGACTTCGTGGCCGAGGCGGGGGCTGTTGACCTCGATGGCGAGCCGCGCGTGATGCACTGCCGCGTGGACATGGGCGTCGATGAGTTCACGCTGTCCGAACCGCTAGCGGGAGACTATGACAACAGCGGCGCGCTCGACATCGCGGACCTCGCACCGTTGATAGATGCTCTGCTGGAGCCAACGGCCAGCGATGCGTGCATCGGCGATCTCAACGGCGACGGGTCGCTCGACGGGCTGGACATTGCCGCTCTCGTCGATGCACTACTGGGTGTGTAGTGGCCCGGGATGGATGCAGCTCGACGACGCGAAGATGATCGTCGCGTGCAACACGGGAGCGAAAGGCCCTACGCCGGCTTGAGGGCTATGCGGACGGTGCGGGTGGGGTGGTCTATGCTCGTCAGGCTGAGCGAGTAGGACATGCCGGAGGGGGTCGTGAACGTTTCCGTCTGGCCGGGCCGCAGGTCGCGGATCTTGCGGATGCGTCTGTCTCCGGCGTAGATGTCCAGATCGGCGTCGGGATCGCGATCGGTGTCACGCAGCCGGACACTGAGGCCGTCAAAGGCGACCACGCGGCGTCGGTAGCGATTGTCGCGCCGGCTCAAGGTCATGGCGACGCAGGCGGGCTTGTAGCCTTTAGACAGCGGCCGCAGCTCGTCGGCTCGATCCAGGGGCGGTCGCACGCGATCGACTCGACCCAGCGGCGGGGGCGGGTCGGGGCCACCGGCGGACGGGACGCCCGCCGGCACCGCTATTTCCATGGGGGTGGCGGCGACTGTTCATGTGG
>CAYYPB010000068.1:0-9546 GCA_964473405.1 uncultured Planctomycetaceae bacterium | reverse complement strand
CGCCCACAGCGCCCTGTGCGGGCCCACCACACCATCGAAACGCTTTTGTGGCCATCCGCCGTATAACGGCTCGAGCGCCAGGACGCGGAGGGTCATGGAGTTCTCCCTGCAATCGACGTAGCATTGTGCAAGCCGGGCGGTCCGGCGCGGCAAGACTTGGCCTGCAGTGTGGAGCCCTGGTGGCATGACGCAAGCCCACGATCGCGACCGCTGGATCAGCCAGGACGATGGTCGATTGCTGTCGGAATGCAAGGCCGACGCCTATCGCGCCAGCGGTCCCGGTGGACAGAAACGGAACAAGACGAGCTCGGCCGTGCGGCTCCGCCATCTGCCCAGCGGGCTTGTCGGGGGAAGCGAGGAGAGCCGTTCGCAGCATGAGAACAAGGCCAGGGCACTGCGGCGTTTGCGGTTGACCCTCGCCCTGGAGTTGCGTGAGCCGGCGGGGCCGACGTGGGAGCCGCCGGATGCTCTGCGGAAACACCGTACGCCTTCGGGGCGATTGGAGGTTTCGCGACGAAACGCCGATTATCCCTCGATCGTCGCGGCGGTGCTGGATGTCCTCGCGGCTTGTGAGGGCGGTCTCAAAGATGCGGCGGCGCGGCTGGATCTGACGACCGGGCAACTGTCCAAGTTCATCGTGGCCGATGGGAAGCTGCTGGCTGCGGCGAACCGCATCCGGCAAGCGGCGGGGCTGCGTTCGATGACCTCGCCGCGTTGATTCCCTTCAGCATTCGTGAGGGCGTGACGCGCAACGCTTGCGTTCAGGGGGACGAGCGGTGCGCAAAGCAAAGAGAGGAGGCCGGACGAACCGAACCTCCTCTCTTGAAGGAGTCACATCAAACATCGCGTGGGTGGGTGGCCGCGACTAGCCGCCACCACCGCCGCCAGCACCGCCGCCTGCAGCGCCGCCGCCTTGGTCGTCGGCGGGCTGCTCGGGAGCATCCCCTCCAGGGAAGACAACGCCGTCGTCGTTCGGATCATCCAGCAGGCTGCCATCGCCGCAGCCGAGCGGGATCGTGCAGGACGGGTCGGAATTGAAGTCCGGCGTCTCGAGCATCGGCCAGAGTGCGTTGAGCTGATCGGCCGGCGTGCAGAATGTCAACACACCGCCGCAGATCGGCAGCGAAGCGACCGTGTTGATGCAATTGCTCGCAAACAGGGAGCCGCCGGCGACCACGACCGTCAGGCCGATCATTTTGTTTCGCAAGTTAAGGTAATTTCTCATAGTTCGGGCCTTCCACTTCTTGGTTCTATCGCTTCTCTTCTCTTAAGCAGAGCATCAGCGTGCCGCGTGCTTGAGCTGAGTCTGGTCGGTCGCGGCAATCTCTATGGGTCGCCGCCCGCATCGCCGCCGCCGGCTTGCACGATTTCACGAGCGGGGCAACCGAACATCAGGTCGTCCTCGGTGTTGAGCAACTGACCGGGTATGCCAGCCTCGTCGACGATCTGGATGTTCTCCTGGCCGCAGACGTTCACGATGCCCATGAACGCGCCGTTGTCATCAATCAGGAATCCACCGCTCGCGCCTCCGGCGGTGATGGTGCTATTGCAGATGGTCCCCAACTGCATGAGGAAGGCCCCTGTCGTGAGGTAGCCTGCAAGTAGAGCCTTGCGTCTCCAGCGTTTCATCTCTAATACTCCTCCGGGTTCCGGAATTCGGTGAGCCAAGCGGGGGTGTTTCCAGGAACCGGCCTTGTGGTGGTGCTGACCGGTCCCCCTAATGATACCCCGGCGACACGTGTCATTCAAGGCCCGGGCCTCAAAGACAAGAAACACGTCCGAGAAGCCCTCGGTCATGCGTCGGATGGCCGGTTCGACCGTCCGGGCCGCTGGTCCATATGGCGAAAACGCATGTTTCAGATTGGCGAAGTCACGTTCTGGGGGGGGGCTGGGAAGGAGACGCTTGGCGACGTCGGTCCGTCGTGCTGTCCCGCTAGGAGGGCGAGCTGCCGCGGGATTCTTTCTCCATCTGTTTGAGGACGCGATCCAGGGCGGCGCGAAAAGCGATGCCCAACTCGCGTTCCTCGGCGCTGGTGTGATCCATTATCCACTTGATCATCGCCTCGCGGCCACCGAAGTCTGGATTGAAGGCGGCCACAATCTCCTTGATGAACTGACTCTGCGCTTTGAGTTCGGTCACTCTTCGCCGGCAGAAGGTGTTCTTCTCCGACGGGGTCTGAAGCCCCGCAAATCGACGCGCGTCGGCGACGAACGCCCGCTTGAGGTGTTTGAGCGTCACGTCCGTGATCCGCTTGCGGTGATCGTCCTCGAGGTTCTCGAAGCTGGCTATCAGTGCCTTCTTGTTCTCCGGCCTAGTGGCGTGGGCTTCCCATCGCTTGAGGAACTGCTCCTGCTCGATCTGAGGCAACGCCGAGAGGCCACGTTCGTCGGCGATGAAGGCGAGTACATCCTCCGCGGTGGCCGTCTCTATCACGGGCACATCGGGCGTGGTCAGGGCGACATACGAAACCCACACGCCGAGGATCATCAACCCGACGACGCCGCCGATGATCGCGGCGGGCCGGTGTCGCTTCACAACCGTCTTGGCTTCCTCGTGTGTCATGCGCGGCTTGCTCCGTGGGAGAACTCGTGGGACCGGCGGTTCGCGATAGCGAATCCACAAGCGAAACAAAACGGGCACCGACAGGCCGTCTCACGGCCTCGGAGCCCATCGCTCGCCGGTCCGGGCGAAGCACAGTAGATTGCGATTGGGGGCGGGTCAAGGTCTCGACCGCCGCTCTATCGGCTAGAGTTCGATCTCGACCCGCTCGCCGGCCCGCGAGCCGGAAGGGCCCCGCCAGATCCTGACATCGGTGATTTCGTGCGTGATCTCCACGGCTGCGTCCTCGCGCCCCTGCCAGACGGAGAACCTGCGCGTCTCGTTCGGGAGCAGCGGGCCGCGCCATTCGTCCTCTGCCTGGATGGGGGTCGCGGCCCAGGCGTGCTGTTCGAAGACCAAATCGCCATCGGCATCCAAGCCGACGATCCTCATGCTGAGCACCGAGACGACTTTGTCACCGGTATTCTTCACCTCGATCATGCACCGCTGATGTCCCCTGCGGTCCTCGCCGCCGGCGCGCACCTGGACATCGAGCTGGCTCACATATTCGGGACTTCTTTGGTCGTCCATCGCGTCCGCGAGTGCCGGGGGCAGAGCTTCGCGCAGCTCGGGCAATGCGCTGACCGCTTCGCCGACAAACCCCACGAGCGTGTCGGTCTTCTGATCGAGTACGGACAGCCCGTAAACTGTTATTCCCGCAGCAGTTACAACGACCGTTACGATAATCGCCGTGAGGCTCAGGATGAGTACGGAGAAGCAGGACAACCGCTTCCGCACGACCGTGGTTCCGCTGTCTTGGTACATGGCTATCTCCTCTGAGTCGGCCTGGCGCTCACCCGGTCGATCGGAGGAGGCGCGTGCGGCCGGCGTGTGGTTGCATGCAGAGAGATTGGCATCTCGCGGCAGAATATTTGCGGACGGAGCATGACGCGGGGCACGGCGGCTCGTTGGCTCAAGCCCTACTCGGTTGATGTCCGATAAATGAGCAGTCCTTGCCGCCTCGATGCGCAAGTATTGCCAGTTTCGCAACTTACGCCAGAAACCACACGATGGCCGACATTCTCGATCAGAGCGAAGTCGATGCCCTTCTCAACGCCGTGTCCACCGGCGATGTCGACGAGGGTGCCACGCAGCAAGTCGCGCAGGCGGCTGAACTGCATAGAGATGTCAGCACCTACGACTTCAAGCGGCCGGAGCGCGTCAGCAAGGATCAGATGCGTTCCCTTCAGTCCATCCACGAAGGTTTCGCCCGCAACTTCGGCGCCTCACTGTCAGGCTTCCTCCGGGCCATCGTCGAGACGCGAGTGGCGACGACCGAGCAGTTGACCTACAGCGAGTTCATCCATTCGCTGCCGAGCCCGACGTGCTTCACGCTCTTGTCGGCTGAGCCGCTCGACGGCCAGATGTGCCTGGAGATCAGCCCGCTGATTGTGTTCCCGATCGTGGACCGGCTACTTGGCGGGACGAACGGCGAGATCTTCATCCCTCAGCGGCCCCTAACGGCGATCGAAGACCGCTTGGTCGGTCGAATCATCGAGCGGGCCCTGGAGAACCTCGCCGAGGCTTGGTCGGACCTCGTGAAGATCAACTTCAAGGTGACGGGCTCTGAGAGCAACCCTCACCTCGTGCAGATCGTCGCTCCCAACGAGGTGGTCGTCGTTCTCGGCTTCGAGATCAAGATCGGGGCCCGGGCGGGGACGATGAGTATCTGCATCCCTTTCAACGTCATCGAGCCGGTCATCGGCGAACTGGGCGCGCAGAACTGGCTGGCCTATTCCCATCAGCCCGCCGAGAGCGGGGACGCGCAGTGCGTGAACCAGAACCTCCGTCATGCTGGCGTCGAGCTGAAGGCCTTCCTCGCAGCATCGGAGATGACGGTGGCCGACATGCTCTCGCTGTCTCGCGGCGATATCATTCGCCTCGATAAGCTGGTCGACCAGACCTTTGTCCTCCAGGTCGAGGGAAAGAACAAATTCGCCGGTCGTCTTGGTCAGCTTCGCGGCAACCGTGCGATTAGAGTCACGCGCGAAGCGGCCTCGGACGAGCTGCTCTAGGGCCACCCCACACCTATCGCGACCGCGGAGATTCCGCTCAAGGATGATGTGAATCGTCGATCCGCCAAACGGCAAGCCAGTGGGGACGCCGCTGGAGACAATCGGCCTTGCTATTGTTGCGCGACCGCTAAGCGACCCCGACTGGGGAGGGTCCGGCGTGCTGGTGCCCCGAGCGCTGGGCCCTTATCCTGGGCAGCGGATGCGACCCGAGAAAAACCGGGCGACGGATTCCCAACCTGCACGACAACGAGGATGATGACATGGCGGAAAACACGCGAATCGAGAAGGACTCCATGGGCGAGATGACGGTGCCGGGGCACGCGCTTTGGGGCGCCTCTACACAGCGAGCCATCGAGAACTTCCCGATCTCGGGCTATCGTTTCGGTCGCCGGTTCATCAGGGCCTTGGGCCTGATCAAGCAGTCGGCGGCCGAGGTCAATGCCGAGCTTGGCGCGGTGCCTTCGGACAAGACCGATCTCATCATCAAGGCCGCCGAGGAGGTGATCGAGGGAATGCACGACGAGCATTTCGGCGTCGATGTATTCCAGACGGGTTCGGGAACTTCGACCAACATGAACGCCAACGAGGTCATCGCCAATCGGGCCATCCAAATGGCCGGTGGGGTCGTGGGGTCGAAGGATCCGGTCCATCCGAACGACCACGTCAATCAGTCCCAGAGTTCCAACGACGTGATCCCGACGGCGATGCATGTGGCCGCTTCGGAGGCACTCAAGGAAGATCTGATCCCGGCGATCGAGCACATGGCCGCGGCACTCGAGGAGAAGGCCAAGGCGTTCGACGTTGTCGTAAAGATCGGCCGGACGCATCTCCAGGACGCCACGCCTATTCGACTGGGGCAGGAGTTCGGCGGCTATGCGGCCCAGATGCGGCTGGGCGCGATGCGGAGCCACAAGGCGATCAATGCCCTACACGAACTACCACTCGGCGGCACGGCCGTGGGCACGGGCATCAACACGCATGTCGACTTCGGTAAGAAGGTGGCGGCCATCCTGGCCAAGAAGACGGGCATGGCCTTCGCCGAGGCGTCGAACCACTTCGAGTGCCAGCACGCCAAGGACGGCTTCGTCGAGGCCTCCGGCATCCTGCGAACCATCGCCATCAGCATGGCCAAGATCGCCAACGACATCCGCCTGCTCGGGTCGGGGCCGCGATGCGGGATCGGCGAGCTGGTCATTCCCGCGACGCAGCCGGGCAGTTCGATCATGCCGGGCAAAGTTAATCCGGTCATGAGCGAGATGGTGCTTCAGTCGGTGGCCCATGTGGTGGGTGCCGACGCGGCCATTGCCCATGCCGGTGCGACGCTCGGGACGTTCGATCTGCATGTCGGGATGCCGGTGATGGCGCATCATTTCCTCGAGAGCGTCCGCATTCTGTCGAACGCCGCGCGGGTGTTCACGGATCGTTGCATTGTCGGTCTGACCGCGGACGTGCATCGCGCCGAGCAACTCGTGGAGCAGAGCCTGGCGATGTGTACGTCGCTGGCCCCGGTGCTGGGGTACGATCAGGCGGCCGCGATCGCCAAGAAGGCGTTCGCCACGGGAAAGACGGTCCGCGAGATTGCGTTGGAAGAGAATGCCCTGCCGGCCGACCGGTTGAACGCATTGCTCGATGCGCGATCGATGACCGAGCCGTCGGCGTAGAATCGTCGGGAGGGCTGGAGGCGAAGGCGTGTTGTGGCGCAGGTGGTGTGACGACGGGCCGCGCGGGAACGAGGCTGCGGGCTCTTGCGCCAAACGGCGAAGTCGGTGGGCGACCGGGGTGCGCGTTCGATCGCGTTGTTCCTGTCGGATGCAACAGGTGATCGGGTTTGTCGCGGCGGGTGTCGTGATGGTTTGGACCGACGGGCTCTGCGCGCAGGGCCCCGATTCGCCGCCTGTGGCTCAACCAACATCGCAGCCCGCCTCGGTGCCGGAGATGTTGGCACCGTCTGAGGACATACTACGGCGGTTCCGAACGGACGATCCCGAGCAGCACATCGAGGCGTTCGCCGATTGGCGGGCCTGGCGATCCACGCTGGAATCGGACCAGAAGCGAGCCGCCAACCGGTTCGTGGCAAGGCTGGAGTGGTTCGAGGTTCTGGCCCATGTCATCCTCTACGACTTCGATGGCCCGCGACGGCGTCTGACGGCCTGCAAGCTGGCGAAACGCATCGGCGGCCAACGGCTCTTTCCGTACTTCCTGTGGGGTCTCAGTGGGGAATATGAGTTCCGCGGCTTCGACACGCTCGGTTTCTTGCGGACGATGCTGAGCCAGTCCGAGTACATGAAGTCGTTCTTCAAGAAGCACGGCGATCCGACGGTTATCGACCACTTGCCCGAGTACGCGAGCTATGATGTCATCCGGCGAATCAAGCGTCGATGGAAGGGCAAGCCGGCGCCGGAAAAGCTGTGGGAGCCGCTGGATGCCGAGGCGTTTGTTCGCGACCTGTCGCCGTCGGCGACGCCGGCTCGCCGGCGATTGGCGATTCGCGCGCTGACGACCTGCGGCACGCACGGAGGCATCACAACGGAGGGTCGTTTTCGTCCACTACTGAACTGCAAGGACACCTCGGTTCGCCTTGTGGCGGCCAAGGCTCTGACGATCCGGGCGTGTCCCGAGGCGCGGGGCCTGCTCAAGCGTATGGTCGATGATACGTCGCTGCCCCTGGGAACGCGGCGGGTGTGCATCGTTGCGGTCGTGCATTGCGGCAAGGCGCGGCGTTGGACGGCCGAGTGGCTGATCGACAGTCTGGCCGATTGGCCGCCTGCGTTCGATGCGACGGTTCGACAAGGCCTCGTGGAACTGGGGCCACCGCCAAGAAAGGACATGGGGGTCTACGAGAGATTCCTCCGACGCCGATTGCGCCAGGTCGAGGATGAGCGAGCGCGCGGCGTGGTTCGAGCGGCGTTGAAGGAGATGGCCGGCGAGGACGCGGAGTAGCGAAAGCTCACCCATCGTCTTGTGGGTTCGTCCCACGATGGGGCCTTGTGGCACCGGCGTCTCGCCGGTGAGACCACAGGCGAGACGCCTGTGCCACGAAGACGCTGCAGCCATCGTGTGTGGGGGGCAATCTACGGGCGACGACGACGTGCCGTGAGCAGCACGCCACCGACGAGGCAAACCATCAAGCCGGACGCCGGCTCGGGAACGAGTATTTGGAAGGTCAGCGGCGCGGTCGTGTTGTCGAACGTGTTGACGAGATCGCTCTTGAAGTAGTTGGGGCCGACGATCGATTGGGCGATCTGGTATTGGCCGAACTGATCCGGGGCGCTGATCTCGAAATCGAAGGCGAACCGAGCCACAACATCCCCCCCACTGGGTGTCACTGCCTGGGCAATCGAGACAAAATCTGAGAACCGATACTCGCCCGACTGGGTCGAGGCGTTCTGATTGAGCGTTGGCGCGCCGGCGAGCCAATAGGCGGGACCGATCGCGGCGGTGTCTTCGGTGACTGCCTCATTCAACACGAAGGTCGCCGAGGAACCGCCGAAGAGCTTGGCGAACATCAACTGGGTCGAGAAGAAATCGTATCCACCCAGGTCACCACTGAGAGAGTTGAAACGCAGGTTGAACTGGATCGTGCCCTTGGCGCTCGTGGGCGTGTGTACGTCGTAGGCCATGACGAGATCGGCGATGTCGAGGGTCGCGGCTTGCGTCGGTTGGGCGGTCAGGGCCAGCGCGCAGAGCATCACCGCGGCCGAGAGCGGTCCGGCGATTCTTTGGGTGCATGCTCGCATGTGCTAGTTCCCCATCTTGGTCCAACGATGCGGCCGGAGTGACCCGGGCCGACAAGGGGCCGACCCGCCACAGGCCGAGACCGCACACTGCGTACCCCACCTAACCCACCGCTTGGGCGGATCCGGCACCTCACGCGGCCCCGCGGACCCATTAGAACTCATCCGCCCGCTCACATCAAGCCCTCAGACGTCCGTTAACAACTATTGTCGGATTCGCGGACCCTGAGCGCCGGCGAGGCACAAAGCACTGGTTCTCGACGACTTATGCGAGAACACCGCCGGCCGATCACGGGCATGCCCCGGCCCCATTGCCATCGAAGTCCGCGACTACGGAAGCAACGATCTGGGCGTCCACACCCGAGACGCTGCCATCGCAGTTCACGTCCGCGGCGTCGACGAGAGCGGGGTCGGTTTCCGTACCGTCTTCCACCGCCTGGACGACGGCGCTGTCCACGGCACTCACGCAGCCATCGCCGTTGACATCGCCGAGTGTACGCACCCAGATCAGCAGCGAGGCTTCACCCACGTTGCCGTACTGATCGCCGGTCACGCTAACTAGCGCACTGTGGGACTCGGCGCTCGGCGAGTAGCCGGGTCGCGCCGGCGCAGAGAAGGTCGCTTCGTGCGACGCGGCCCCCGATACTTCGACGAAGTTCGCCATCGGCCGATCCCCCGGCGGACTGATCGTCCACTGATAGGTGTAGCTCGTGTTGGGGAACGGGTCATCCAGAACCGCGGCGGAAAACACGACTCCACAGTCGGAGATGCCGTCGAGATTCTCGTAGACCCACGCGCGATCCGATTGGACGCTGATGGCAATAGGAATGTCGCAGGCATCGCCGACGCCATCCCCGTCGCCGTCGGCTTGGCCGGCGTTGGCGGTGAAGGTGCAGTTGTCGCACGCATCGATCAGGCCGTCGCCGTCCGTGTCGATTTGGCAGGCGTCCGGCACGCCGTCGGCATCGCAGTCACCGGCCGTCACGAGGTCACACTCGTCGGGGATGCCGTTCTCGTCGCAGTCCAACGAGCCTCCTGTCTGGATGTCGAGTGCATCCTCCGTGCCGGATCCATTGCAATCCGCGATCAGAGTAACGGGCGGCGGCGGATCGGCGGGGGGGGGGGGAAAGAAGGGGGGCGCCCCTATGCCCCGGGAGGGGGTCGTGAAGACGCGCAGAATCTAGACAAGTCCCAACAA
>CAYYPB010000067.1:0-9558 GCA_964473405.1 uncultured Planctomycetaceae bacterium | reverse complement strand
ATCTAGGGCAGTGGAGCGGGGCGGCACCACGCGCGCGGCCGACGCGGCGATCGGAGCGACGCCGGTAGGGGGGCGCCCACGCCCGAATCGCGGGGGCCTCGTATTGGCACAACGGGCGCTCCCTGACGGTCGCGGCTCTGATAGGGTGCCCGGTCTGTTCCTGTCCATCGCGCTGCTCGTGATCGCGACGTTGGTCGGCTGCTCCCGGTCCGGCGACAGCAAGTGGTCCCTGTTCGAGCGACGCAAGAGCAGCGAAACCTACCTCAACATGGCACTCCAATCCGAGTCGCCCGACGAACGTCGCCAGGGCGTCAGGGGCCTCGCCGAGGGGCCTGACGCGACGGCGGACTGGGCCGTCAAGGTCTTCGATACGATCGCGCGGACCGATACCGATGCGATGGTGCGCTGTGCGGCCATCCGAGCGCTTCGGCCTACGGCAAGCGACGAGCGCGTGCCGCTGTTGTTGCGGCTGTTGCGAAGCTCAGACGAGAAGATCGACGACACGAGGCCGGCCTCGGCGCCGGTGCGTTGGGCGGCGGCACGGTTGCTGTTCATCGTCGTTCACGATGGGGCGCATGCCGAAGCGAGACAGCCCGAGATCGTCAAGACGTTGATCGATCGACTCGGCCGCGAGCGCGACCACAACGTCCGGCTCACGATGATCGATACGCTGGGCTTCCTCCACGAAGCGCCTGTCCTAAGTGCATTGATCGAAGTGATGGCCGACATGGACTTCGCCGTGAAGCACGCCGCGGAGCTGGCCTTGGCCTCGTTGACAGGCATGACGCACGGCCACGACCCGGCCGCCTGGCGACAGTGGCTCGCCCAAGCGCAAGACCCCTTCGAACATGCCGGTAGAATGCCCGAGGCGCTTCGGGCCAAAGGCGACAAGCCGCGGTGGGACTGGCTGGAGTGGTGGTAGCCTCGGCCCCGGCCAGCGAGTTCGCTGCAATCAGAGCCGCGAGCGTCAGGGAGCGCATGTCGTGCCCGTGCGAAGCCTCCGCTATTCGGCCGTAGGCGCTCCCTCACGGTCGCGGCTCTGATCAGTTCACGTCCATCTGCGACGCTAGCGTTGGGCGGCGCAGCCGCTCATCGATTGCGCTGGAACATCTCGCCTTCGACGCGACGGACCGCGCTCTTGAGTTGAAGGCCCGTCAGTGCGCCGGCCACGCGAGCGGGCGGAAGCGTCGTCGCCTCGCAGAGTGCTTCCATCGGCATCGGTTCGGCCCCCAGTGCCTCGAGGATCTCGGTCTCATCGTCGCTCAAGCCGACAATCTTCGCGGGTTTCGCGTTGTCGCCGGGCGTCATGCCTGACTTCAGCGCCGCACCGGCATCGCCGAGTTCGTCGAGGATGTCCTCCAAACACGTCACCAGCTTGGCACCACCCGATTTGAGCAGATTGTGACAACCCACGGCATGGGGCGTGTCGACGCGACCGGGAACGGCGAAGACCTCACGGTTGTACTCGTTGGCGAGCCTCGCCGAAATGAGCGCGCCGCTCCGCTGGGCCGCTTCGACCACGACAACGCCGAGGCTGAGGCCCGCGATCACGCGGTTGCGCGGAGGGAAGTTCTTCGAGTCCGGGCCAATATCCATCGGGAGTTCGCTGAGCAGCGCGCCCTGTGCAGCGATGCGTTCGGCCAATTCGCCGGACTCGGGGGGATAGAGATGTCGCAGGCCGCAGCCGAGAACAGCGATGGTTCGACCATCCGAAGCAAGCGCGCCGCGATGCGCCGCCGAGTCGATGCCGCGGGCCATGCCGGACACGACGGTCAGACCCGCATGGGCGGCGAGGGCCGCCAGCCGTTCGGCTTGCTCCACGCCATAGCGAGAACAGTGACGAGCGCCGACGAACGCGAGCGATGCCATGTCGCGCCGCTCGATCGTTCCGCGAACGTAGAGACAGGCGGGCGGATCGCCGATCTGTCCGAGCGGCGCGGGATACCGATCGTCCGCCAGACAGAGAACGTGCGCGCCTGCCGCCGCGACGAGATCGAGTTCGCGATCGACATCGACGTCCTCGCGCTGACGAGCGACCTTCTCGGCGAGAGTGTGGCTGACCCGATGGACCGAAGCGAGCCGCGCCACGGACGCGCCGAGTACCGCGTCGATGTCACCGATCTCGCTGAGCAGATTGGCAAAGCGAATGGCACCGATACCGTTGCAGAGATGGAGCCGCAGATACTTGCGAGCAACGGGCGATGCGACGTCCGGGCCGGCCATGGGGCTTCCTCGACGGGCAACGTGAACACAGGCATGCCGGGACATCCGGCCCGGGCTCAGTCAGGTCGGAGCGTACCCGATGCGATCACCATCGGCCAGTGTCGCCGGGAGCCTGGGGGCTCGCACGGCTCGCCAGATGCGTGCAACGGGATCGGGAGGGTTGTCAGAGAGTCGCGCCAGCCGCCAGAGAGGCGCGGAAATCGTCGTCGATCAGCTGCCGCTGGCGAAAACCGCAGTTGAACTCGTGCCAGTGTTCGAGCCGCTCGTCGCCCAGCCGCCAACAGAGTTCGACGAGTCGGCCGTTGTGCTGAACGCTGAAATCCACAACGCCGCGGCGCCATTCCTTGAGCTGGCACCCGATAACCGAGAGTTCGTCTCGAAGGTCGCGGAGCCGATCGAGTTCGTCGGCGTACTGATCGCGCAGGGCCTGGATATCGATGGTGGACTCAGGCGGCGGCGTGACCTGGCAGAGTTCCTCCAGGGCACAGACGCGTTTGTACTGTTCGACGATGTCCGCGACGATCCGCTTGACGAGCGGCAGCGTGCGCGTGGCCTGCTCGATCGTGAAAATCTTGTGTCCGGTCGGCAGGCGAGCCTCATGCGCGCGGGTGGTCGTGTTCGTGACTTTCATATGGGCCTCGCCTTACACCACAGACGTCAATATTCTGTGGGCTTCATTTCGTTGGAACCAGGATCGACCTTACCAGTCTGCTCGGAGCGTGTCAACGCTCGCGCATCGATATGATGTACGTGTCCGATATGGGCGCGTCGGCTCGCAACAGCGCAACGCGTGCTGTCCGTTAATAGCGACACCGGCGAGAGTCTCGTGCCCGCTTGCGCACTTACGCAATCTTCAGTGGGCAGCCAAGCGACTATCATGATCCCATGATTACCGGACGGCACTGAATGAAGAACAGAGCAGGCGGCGCGACTGTGCGGGCGAAGCACTGCTGCGAGAATCGAATCTTGAGCCAAGAGACCGCCAGTAGTTCGAGAAGTGCCGCCACAACGACACTTGACGCAGTATCAACCACCGGGAACCATCGACTGAGCCAGTACCCCGAAGCAAACTATGACGGCCATGAACGCCGAAATCGCCAGAGCCGTGATGGCGGGCCATCGGGGAGACTCCCGCCGCGCGAGCGAGATGATCGCGAGAGTGAGCCCGGCCGCAGGGGTGAGAGAACAGAGAAACCCGGCGAGCGTCGCCCAGAGACTGGCGAGTTGCTTCTCAACAACGGCCTTCTGGATCGTCGCCGGATCGGCGTTCGCACCCAGATCCGCCACAACGGGAACGACCACCGACATCAGCACGCACAACGATAGCATGCAGACGCCGAGACATGCCAACGCGATCCAGCCCAGAACACAACGGCGTGTCTCTACAGCGGGCGTGGGCATGGGGGCGGTCGCGAACCCACCCTGTCCGAGCCCAACTTGCGGCGCCGCCACCGGGACGTCGACCTGGATGCCGGCGTCGCTGGTCATGGGCGCACGGCTCGTCTGGCCGCAGAACGGACAGGCCACCCACTGGCCCGCCCCATCGTCGTCTACCTCGATCGGCTGGCTACAAGACTCGCAACGAAACTGTATCGACATACCGGGCGCCTCTGCTCTGGTTCCTTCGAGCCGGGTACCCTAGCCGATTTCAGGGAACATCGACAAGTCGCCTCACGGCAGAATCGCATCCAAGACGCTGTAGGTGATCTCGAACAGAATCGCGCGGACTGGCAGGCTGAACCACTCCATCACCCACATCGCCACGCTCATCGGCGCCCCATAGACACCGAGTACGCCGACCGGCACCGCCGAGAACGTCAGCACGCCATCGATCGGCACCTGGAAGAGCAGCGCCAGGAACGATCGCAGTGCGGCGCGATCCACAACATGCGTCGACTGCGAGACGTCAGGATCGGGCACAACGTCTGGATCCACAGGCGGCACCGGATCCTTGACCGGGCCGTCGCCGTCACATTCGTCGGGCACACCGTTGCCATCGCCATCGGAACTCGTGCCGCCGGCGATGTCGCAACCGTCGGGAACACCGTTGGCGTTGCAGTCGAGCGTCGTGCCGTCCGTCAGATCGCACTCGTCCGGGACGCCGTTCGCGTTGCAGTCCATACTGGTACCGTCGGTGATGTCACAGCCGTCCAGCACACCGTTGGCATTGCAGTCACGAGCGGTTCCATCGAGAGGTTCGCAACTGTCGAGCACACCATTCGCATTGCAATCGAGGCCCGCGCCGTCGAGGATCTCGCAGGCGTCGAGTTGGCCGTTGTTGTCGCAATCGAGCGTCGAGTTCGCCGCGATGTCGCATTCGTCGGGAACGTCGTTTCCATCGCAGTCCTTTGACGTGCCGAAGGCGATGTCCTGGTCGTCCGTCACGCCGTTGCCGTTGCAATCCGAGGTGATGGTCGCCGACTCGACGATGTCACCCGTGAGGACCAGGGCATAACCCTGCGTATCCACATTCACGGCCTTGCCGACGATGTCGATCTGCCAGGTGCCGGCGATCGGCGCGTTGCGGTGGACTTGCTCGCTGTTGTTCAAAGCGTCGGCCGTGCCGCCCACATCCGACTCGGCGCCGGTGAAGACATTGCCCAGATAAGCCGTCGAATCGGGTGCGGTCACGACGAGGTCCAAGTTGTTCGTGGAAGCAAGGGCCGTGCCGATCGTGCCGGGCACATCCGTCCAGACGACCGTGATCTTCAACGGCTCGGCGTCGGACAGAACCTCGATGGCGTACGAATCCGTTTGCCCCGTACTGAGGCCATCGGCATTGCGAATGTCCTGGATCATGAGCTTGCGACTGTCGCCTGCGAGATACACGGCGTCGTCCACGAGGATGCGGCCCCAACCCTCGTGGGGACCGAAGTAGCCGGCGAAGCCGTCCATGTCGACCGCTGAGTTGATGAGCATCGCCTTGAGCATCGCGCCGGTCGGCGTGTATTCATCCGCGGGCGTCCGCTTGCCCGACGGATAGAAGCCCTCCATGAAATACTGGCGGATGAGTACGGCCAGACCCGAGACGGCCGGCGCGGCGTAGGACGTGGCACATGATCTGGCACTGGAATCGCACGCGGTCCCGATGATCGCGGAGTTCGTTCCGCACCCGGGGGCCCAGACTTCGGGCTTTTGCCGACCGTCGGTGGTCGGGCCTATCCCGCCGCTGCCGTGCAGACCTTGGTTGGGCGTGTCGCCGCTGGCACCAACGGCGAGACAGTTCTTGGCATTCTCGGGCGAGAGCAGGCCGTTGGCCGCGGTACCATTGATGATCGCGAAGATGACCAGGTCGTCTTCGTGATCGCGAGAGAAGGCGTCGACGTCTCGCGCCCAGGCGTTGTAGGAATCGTCGCTGCTGCTGCCCCAGCTATTGCTGTGAACGTGGGCGTCGTCATCAGTATGAACGAGCGTCAGCCGTTCGTTGAGGTTCGTGTTCGTGATCGTCGCGGCTTGATCCTGAAAGGCGAGGCGGCTCGCGTAGGCCATGCCCTTGAGGTCGGGGTTCGTGTCGGCGAGTTCGTCGCCCGTCAAGATGCCGCCTACATGTGTGCCGTGCCAACCAAAGGCGGTGTTCTGGCCGAGTCCGTAGTAGGCGGCGAGCTTGCGATGCGTCGGGCCGATGGGGTTCGTGTCGGCGAACGCGCAGTGGTTCTCGTCGAGATCCCAGTCGATGAGACCGACGACCTGGCCCTCACCGTGAAGCCCCGCGTCCCAGAGCGGTGTGACGTCCGGGATGTTGCTCTGGGATATCCAGGCCGTCGTCGAGTTTCTCGGTGTCGCTTCGGGCGACTGCTCGACGAACATCACGTCTGCGATATCCGCGAGACCGTCGATATCTCGGCCGTCTATTTCGATTTCGATCTGGCAACGGCGGTCGGAAAACTGGATGTTCGTCACGTCCGCGCCGAGTTGATCGAGGGTGGCCAGCGTCGCGTCGGCATTGACGCCGCGAAACAGGTGTACCGTCAGATGCTTCAAGTCCAGGGCGGCCAGCGCTTGGCGCTTCTTCGTCGCGAACGCCCGAGGCCGATCCAGATTCGGCGCGAGCTTCCACGATCGCTCGTAGTGACCGACCCATCGCACGAACGCCAGATCGCCCAACGCGGCATTGTCAACGTTGCTGAGGTCGCTGATGTAGGCATGCAGCGGCAGGTAGTCGCCCAGCACGACGCCCGCCTCTTCGAGCTGTTGTCGCCGTGTTGGCGTGATGGGGCCGTCGAGTTGGATGACGGAAGTCTCGGTGGCGTCGCGTCTCGTCGGGACCACGCGCGATTGCGGCAGAGAAACCTCGCTGGCACGCAGATGCAGCGCGTGTGGGTCGCGACCGGATGCATCGCGCGAGTAGGTTTCCTCGCCACGCGCCGTCGTCGGGCCGCAGAAGATCGCCAGAACAGCCGAGACCGCTAGATACGGATTCACTCTGGTGGACATGCCCCCTCCTCCCGTCGTTACCCCTTTGCCAAGACCGCCCTGCGATCTTGCCCCTCGGTTGATTATTCTCCGCCGAGGGCGAACTGTATACTTGCGAGTTGGGCATCGGGCGTCCGAAAAACGGGGCGAGTCAGTATAGGGGAGAGAAGGACACAACGCCGCCGACGATATCGGCGGTGGTCACAAGACCACAGACGGTGTCAACCCGGATTCCCCAAGTGGGTCGTTCGCGATGGCGGGGTATCTGCCCGTCTCCCCTGTGACTCATCGATTTTCTGCCATTCTTGCAGGGGCCTCCAATGCGTGATAGGCGAGGACGAGCGTTTCGTGTTCGGTTTGCCGGCAACCTCGACAACATTCTGCGGCGGTCGGCGCTGTCGAAATCAGTGAAGCACGGGTCGCTGACCACACGGCAAAAGAAGCCGATCACGATGGGGGCGAGGGTTGTGCCACACTCACGGTGTCTGATCTGCCAGACGGCCGAGGTAGCGGTGCCGCGAGAGTTGCTCGCCGCGATCTTCGAGCGCATCCAGCGGTTCGGAGCGCCCCCGTCGTTGATGCGGCGTGGGTGACGCCTGCGACCGAAGGAAGCGTCGGGTTTCCGTGGGGGGCCAGGGTTGAGGCTGAGCGGAAACGGGCCGGAATCGTCGAAACGGGGGCCGTTGGCACAGGATTGGCTCCACGGAGCGGACAAGCGGGCGTCGCTTACGGTGACGGGGGAAGTATTCGGTTGAGTCGAGGAGGTTCGTATGATAAGCTCGTGATCGATAGCCCCGCAATTGAGAAAGGTCGGTCCAGGGTCGTTTCCGCTGCAAGATCGACGGTCGACGCACCGACTTCGTGGGCGTTGTGGATCAGAGGATGCAGCACAGAGGGATTCCCATGACTTCGCAACGCAAGCCCTCCAAGATGGATCGCCACTCCCGGGCCTTCACGCTCATCGAGCTGCTGGTCGTTATGGCGATCATCACGATGCTGCTCGCCATCCTTCTGCCAACGCTCTCAAGAGCCAGGGCCCATGCGAGGAAGGTCCAGAGCATTACCACCATCAAGAACATCGGCGACGCGCTGGAGTTGTTTCGCAACGACAACAGAAGCGACAAAAAAGCCCGAGAAACCAATGGGTACCCCCCCTCCAGACAGGGCGAGGATCCCGCCACTGCCGGTTCGCAAGACATCATGGGCGCACATTGGCTGGTGCGCTACCTCATGGGTAAGGACATGCTCGGATACGCCCCACGGCAGCGCGTGCCGGCGACCCTCCGAAACCCCGGCGACCCGGCCGAGGAGGTGCCCTGGTACCAAGCCGATGCCAACGGCGATCTAAACGTCGACCGCCTGGGTGCCTACCTGCCGGTCGAGCAGACCAAGATCGTACCTACCAAGGATCTTCCCAAATCGTCGGGGTTCGGCCACCCCATGGGCGATTTTGAGCAACAGGTTTTTACCGACTCGTTCGGGTATCCGATTCTCTACTACGTTGCCGATCCGATGCAGGCTTCCAGAAAGAATGCGTACATCGCTTCCTTCGACTACAGCACGCCCGGAATCTACAACTTCAAAGACAACGGTATGTTCACAGGGCTCTGCAAGGCGGGAGCATGCTATCAGCCGCCGTGGGATTTCGGCTCGGGCAGCCACATCATTGAGGACTTCGGTGCGGACCCGCCTCTGCCGGCGACTGTGACGGCTGCGACCGGGTCGTTCCAATACTACATCCTCAACAAGAGCCTGCACGACGCCACGCTGAACATGGCCGACCTTTCCGCGCCGTCGGCCGTGCCCCACAGAGTGAGTTCGTTCATTCTGATCTCCGCAGGGTATGACGGGTTGTACGGTACATCGGACGATCCGCAGAACTTCTAGCGTGTACGTCGGCAGAGCGTTGGGGCAACCTCGATAGCTCCGCTCCCGCGGATTCGAATAGAACCGAGACAGATTGAGTGAGGGGAATCGACCATGAAGCAGCACGCATCACGCACACGGAACTTGGCCTCGTTCGGAACTTTCCTCGCAGCCGTCTTCGTGTCGGCGGCCTACACCACCGGCCCGGCAGTCGCTGCGGACCGCGTTGTTCTTGCTGAAGAGTTCACGGCCATCTGGTGACCGTACTGCCCTAACGCGCGTGCCGCGTGTGCAGAACTGTTGAACGAGTTTCCGAATAGCTTCGCCCTCGTCGAGATCCATATCCAAGACGCATACGAGGTCGCTCCCTGGGCAGGCAATCGGGCGTCCTGGTATGGTGTCGGTCCGATCCCGGACACGAGGTTCGACGGCTGGATTGATCGGGTCGGCGCCGGCGTCGGCACTGACTACCACAGCGAGTACAACAGCGCCCTGAGTGTACCGACCGATGTGACGATTGCTCTCGCCGGCCAGGAGATTGGCGTTCAGCAGTATGAGGTGACCGCAACAGTCTGCATCGAGCCGGGCGGCACGGGCAAGACCATGCGCATCCAGATGGTCCAGGTGCTGGACCACTGGCCGGTCGGCGACTACCGAAACGGCCTGAAGCAGGGTGCCACCTCCCAGGACATCACCCTGACGGCGGGCCAATGCCAGGACGTCGTACGAACGTTCACGTTTGACGCAACGAGTTGGGCAAGCAAGGCAAACATCCGGATCATCGCCTGGGCCCACCAGATCACAGGCGGCAAGGACGTGTACCAGGCCGGGGTCATGAACTGGCCCTTCACGCCGGCTATCCCCACCGGGGCCTGTTGCCACGCCGGCCAATCCTGCACGGTCGAAACGATGGCGGACTGCACGGCGGCCGGTGGAACCTATGTAGGCGACACCACGGACTGCGCACCCAATCCCTGCATCCCTTATACCGGGGCCTGTTGCGAATGGCACTGCCGTTGTTTCTGGTGCCGTAGCGGGGCTTCGGGCTGGTTCTGT
>CAYYPB010000066.1:0-9837 GCA_964473405.1 uncultured Planctomycetaceae bacterium | reverse complement strand
GGCCCGGCCGCGGCACCCAGCCCGCCCTCGGGCAGTGCGCCCATCGGCACCTCGCCGCTGGCGGCCAGCGCAAGCGCAGAGGCCACAGCCACGGCAGCCCCGACGCCGACGCCCAGCTTCGAACTCACCCCCGCCGAACTCGAGGCCTGGATGACGTTCTTCGACTGGTGCAACGAACAGAACCGGGGCCCAGAAACGACGGAAGCGCAGATGCTCCACGAGATGGCCGACAAACTCCGCCAACTCGGCATCGAGGTGGAAGGCGTGGAGGCATATGAAATCGCAGGAGACTGAGCCCGTCGCTCGTTGCGATGACAGAAAAACGCTTGGTTGGGTTACCCAGCCAGTCGCGGGCGAGTGAGAAAAGAGCCCCGGACCGTGTGGGTCCGGGGCTCTCGCGCTGGTTGAGGTCGCCTGCCGCCGCTGGGCCAGTGAACGATCAGACTGGGTTCTGCGAGTTCAGCGTTTGTTGCAGCGCAGATGTCCGGCCTGTGGTTGCACCGGCGGGACGCCGGTGCCACAGAGACGTAGGAGCCTCGTCAACGCGCAGCCTAGTGTGTGACGCTGCACAGGCGGGCAATATGGGACGCTCCCGATCCAAGGGGTATCCGACTGCCAATGCCGCGCCGAGAAGCGACATCCGCCGGCGGAACTCGGAATCCACGCAACGTCAGCCATCCGACGCCCGATACGTTTGGGGTGGGCGACGTTGAATCGGGTTGCTCGCCCCGATATGATGGGCTGTGCAAGCCGAGGGGGACCGTGGAGCCGGCATCAGCGGGGACGAAGGCCGTTCTCTCTCCCCGACGCCGCCTCAGCCCTGTGCCCGATGTGTGAGAAGCCTTCCACCGAGAATCTGCCCATGATGAAGCCTCGATATCAGGTGCCGTCCATTGCTTTGGTCGTTGTGTGCGTTTCCGTCGCAGTGGGGCTTGCCGGTCCGGGGCTGATACCGCTGCCGACGACGACGGACAACTTCTATCTGCGCGGCACGCAGCCGGGCGCGCTGGCCGCAGGCAACGAACTCTTCACCGCCAACAACGATTGCAGGGGTTGTCATCAGCACTTCGGCGAACCCGCTCCCCATGCCGTCATTCCCGAAGAATGGTCGGGAAGTCTCATGGCACAAGCCGCGCGTGACCCCGTGTTTTACGCCGCCCTGGACATCGCCGAGGCCGACGCCCCGGGATCGGGCAACATGTGCATCCGTTGCCACGCGCCGAGGGCCTGGCTCAACGGACGTGCGACGCCGACGGACGGATCGGCCATCAGCCGAGGTGACCGCGACGGCGTCATGTGCCACTTCTGCCACCGACTCGTCGATCCGTTCGACGTCGGCTTCAACGCGCCGCAGATCGACGAGACCATCCTGTACGAGTTGGGCGACGACGCGCCGCTACAATCGTATGACCACGGCAACCCGCCCTCCGCAGGCAACAATGGCAGCGGCGGCTACGTCATCGATCCGTTCGATCGACGCCGCGGGCCGTTCCCACTCACACAGGACGGCTTCCCATCGCCGCCCGCCGTCATCTGTTACGAGTTCCACGCCTCGGCGACCTACGGAAAGTGCGAGGATGACTTCGGCGATCCGGCAGGCTGCCCGACCTTCCGGTCTCCGTTCCATCGACGGTCGGACATCTGCGGCACTTGCCACGATGTCAGCAACCCCTCGTTCCACCTCAACCCTGTCAGTGGGGATTTCGAGTTCAACGGCCCGGGTGTGGCGCATCCGACCGGCGACAAGTTTGACATGGCGCCCAGCGAGCGAACCTATAGCGAATGGCTCAAGAGCGATTTCGCGGTCGGCCAAGGCGTCGACATGGGCGGTCGCTTCGGTGGCCCCGGGCAGATCTTTGTGTCACAGTGCCAGCATTGCCACATGCCCGCCCACACGTCCATGGGCTGCGCGTTCAACAGCCAACCGCGAGACGACATTCCCTCGCACACCTTCAGCGGGGCCAGCCATTGGGTGCTCGACGCCATCGCCCTGCATTACGGACCCGACGGGCCGCTGCCGGGTTTCCCGCCGCCCGACCCGATCAACGGGCCCGACCTGGAACAGCACACGGTGGACGCGCTGGCGGCCAACAAGCTTCGCAACATCGGACACTTGGGCCTGGCCGCGGACCTCGAAGCCAGCCTCGACGATTCGCAATCGCCCGGGACGTACCAACTGCTTGTCCGCGTCGTCAATCAGGCCGGCCACAAGCTGCCGACCGGCTATCCCGAGGGTCGCCGCGTTTTCCTGACGGTCGAGTTCTTCAACTGCGACGACTTGGTCGTGCCTTTCGACGTTCGCGGAGACTACGACCCGCTGACGGCCAACCTCGATGCGGCGACGACGAAGGTCTACGAGATGGTCGGCGGGATGGACGAAGCACTCGCCGCCATGACCGGCCACGCGGCCGGGGCCACGCACGACTTCGCGCTCACCAACACGGTCATCAAGGACAACCGCATCCCGCCGCGCGGGTTCACGAACGAGAAGTTCGCCGCGATCGTGGCCAGCCCCGTGGGCTACAGCTACGCCGACGGTCAGTATTGGGACGACACCTACTTCGACATCCCGGCAACCGCGGTTGGAGCCCGGATCCTGCTCAGCTATCAGGCCACGAGCAGGGCCTACATCGAGTTCCTTCGCGACAACAATCCGAACGCCGGCATCGATCCGACCAATCGCGGCGAATTGGCCTATGCCCTGTGGGAGACTTTCGGAAAGTCCCTGCCCGTTGTCATGAGCGAGATCGGCACGGACGCGCTCTTCCCGCTCGATCCGTCCGGCATCATCAATTGCCCTGGCCGAATCGGGTCACTGAGCATCGCCGAGTTCATCGAGGTTCTCCTCGACGTGACGGCCGACCCCGGGCTGCGGATCGCGGCCGACATGGACGGTTCGGGGGAGGTCAACGGGGACGATATCCAGCTCTTCGTGGACCACCTACTAGGGTACTGAGCCCGGTGAAGCCAGACGACCAAGCCAACCGGGAGCCACCGCGACCCCGGGCCTGAACGGGCCGAAACTTCCTCACCCTGGAGCATTTGAACTCCCACCGCATCGGCCTTATCATCCTGCGGTTTACACAGGCTGGACGCTCAACGGATGAAACTCACCGACCACCTTCCCAAGAACCTAGTCAAAGTCCCGTTGGATGCTGCGGACAAGACGCAGGCCATCACCCGCCTCGTGGATCTTCTCGTCGAAGCGGGTCACACAGACAAGCGGGATCTGGTCCTCGAAGCCGTCCTCGAACGCGAGGAACAGCGCACCACCGGCATCGGTCGTGGGTTCGCCATTCCGCACGCCAAGTGTGACGCCGTCAAGAAACTCGTGATCGCCTTCGGCAAGCCCGTCGAGCCGATCGACTTCGCCGCCATCGACGGCCAGCCCGTCGGACTCATCGCGCTGCTCGTGAGCCCGACGACGGAAACGAGTACCCACATCAAGGCTCTGGCCACGCTGAGCCGACTCGTCACCAACGACAAGATTCTCAACGGCCTCCTCAATGCCGAACACGCCGACGCATTCTACGACATCATCGTGGAGAGCACGGCGGCGTCGTAGCAACATGCGATCCGGCCGGCGCTCGAACGGCATCCCCATACGACAGCGCCACACGCCGTTGCGGGCCGCCGATGACATCGGCGGCTTTGTGGCGTTCTGGCGGACATGGGCGGCTTTATGGTGTCTCGGGCACGTCCCCTGCTTCCAACGCGTCGAGCTTCGCGCGGATCGTGGCTCGCAGCTTCCGCCGTCTGGCGTCCGGTGGCGGGTCGCTGTCGGGGTCGCACAAGGTGTGGGCCTTCTGCCAACATGACTTCGCTTCGGCTTGCTCGCCGAGGCGATAGAGCGCGTCGCCCAGGTGGTCGTCGAGGACCGGGTCATCTCGATCCGTCATGCGAATCGCCCTGCGCAGGTAGTACACGGCCTCGTCGAACCGGCCCTTCTTGTAGAGTACCCAACCGAGACTATCCAGCCCAGCCGACGAACGCGGCGTCGCGGAGAGAGAGAAGCGGATCATCTCCTCGGCCTTGTCGAGGAACCGCCCGGCATCGGCGTAGGTGTACCCAAGGTCGTTGTTGATGCCCGGATCGTCCGGTGCAAGTGCGTACATCGCCTCCATCTGTTCGAGAGCCCGAGGCTCGCGGTCGGTGTCTTGATAGATGAGCGTGAGGTAGTTGCGCAGGGTGAGGATCAGATTGACGTCGTAGTCCTTGCCCGCTGCCTGGACATCGGACAGCCGACGAAGCACCTTGTTGGCGACGCGCTCCGCCTCGTCGAACCGTCGTGCCTGAATCAGCGCCGCGAGCAGCGTGCGATGCGAGCCGTCCTTGTCGAACAGGCTTGTCTTGTCGCGATAGAACGCCACAGCCTCGTCAAATCGCCGTGCCAGCAAATAGCTACGGCCCAGACGGTGCAGATACCAGAAACGATGCTCCGACACATCCGCGCCCGTGCGAGCGATGTCGATCGCGTCATCCCATGCTTTGGCTGACCAGCAGAGACGAATCAACGCGTCGTTCAGCTCGATATCCTCGGGGGCGTCGGCCAGCCACTGGAGTACCTGCTGCTGGGCTTCGGTGTATCGTTGGGCGGCCTGCAACTGTGAGAGATAGTGCATCCTCGATGCGCGGTCATTGGGATCGGCTTTCAGATATGCCATTGCGGTCGTCACCGCTTCGTCGTGGCGATCGGCGTGACCGAGCGCTTCGAGATAGGCCTGCCGCCGACCTTCGTCTTCCGGTGCCTCGGCGAGCCAGGTCTCGGCCACCGCGACTTCCTCGTCGTGACGGTCGGCCGCGGACAGCGCGGCGATGAGCTGCGACCTGAAGAGCGTGCTCCGCTCGCCGATATCCTCTCGCGCGAGGAAGCCCTTGAGCAAATCAATAGCCGTGTCGTGATCCGCGACGTTGTTGGCGAACTCCAGCAGATTCTGCAAGTAGCCGATGTCTCGCGGACGATCCTTGAGTAAATCTCGAATCACGGCCGCCGCCAGATCGAACTTCAACTGCTTCGCGTGCAGCGTGGCCACTAGCTCGCGACCGGCGATGTGGCCGGGGACCGCCTTCGTCGCCTGCGCCGCGTGAAGCATCGCTCGGTCGAATGCGTGGACGGCGAGGTAGCTCTTGGCGAGATCGAGATGCGTTTCGACATCGTCGGGGTGTGCCGCGATGATCTCTCGCAACGATGCCTGATACTCATCGAGCCTGGCTTCGGGCGTCGGTGCGGTACTCCTGGGCAAATGAATCATCGCGCGGCATCGGTCGATGGCCGGACCGCTGAGGCCCAATCGCTCGAAGTCGGAGAAGTACACGCCGGCCTGATCGTACTTTCCGCCGTTCATATAGAGGCGGATGAGCCTCTCCCGTGCCGGGATGAATCGCGGATCCACCTCGTCGACGATCCGCCGATACAACTGTTCGCATCGTCGCTGTTCGCCGCGACGTTCCGCGGATTGCGCGAGGTGGTACAGGCCCGTCGGCGAATCTCGGTCGAGCCGGAAGGCCTCGAGGAATGCCGTCTCGGCCGCTTCGATTTCGTCCAGGGCATCGTGCGCGAGGCCCTTGGTCAACTGCACGTCGACATCCGTCGCACCGGCCGCCACGGCCGCCGTGGTGATGTCGATGGCGTCCTGCCAGCGATCCTGCTCCTCGAAGATGCGTGCGGCCGCCGCTGCCGGCGGGCCAAATGCCTGTCGCAGGCGCGTCGCCGCCAGGAGCTCGTCCAGCGCCGCGTGCCGTTCCCCCGTCGCCGACAGCAGCAGCCCCAGGCCGAATCGAGCAAACGCATCGCGCGGGGACATCGCCACGAGTCGGCGCGCCGGCTCGATGAAGACGCCGGGACCAACGCCGCCCTCACCGCCCGTGAGAATCGCGACGGCAGTCGCCGCGGAATCCGGGAACTCGCGAAGCGTCGCGATCACCCGTTGGTATGACGCCTCCGCTCGCCCCGCACCGGCGTGACGCCGCGCGAGCCGATATGCCGCATCGGGCCCGTCGGGCTCCTCTGTGACGATTTGTTCCGGAATCTCCTCGATGCGCAGTGGGGTCTTGCCGCCCGACTCGCCGAGTGGGTCGGTCGCTTCAACCGTGGAAGGGGCCGATGGCCGCTGCGCGCACCCGACGCAATTCGGGGCCAGGCAGGCAGTCAGGATCAGGAGAAGATGCGGTCGGACGAGCGATGACTTGGACATGACCTTGTCGTTTTTCTCGAGACGGATGCCGATCACGGGCGCCGGCCATGTGTTTCAGCGATTCGCCAAGTCGGGAGCCTACTTCTTCGCGCGCTTGGCGGCGGATTTCTTGGCCGGCTGTTTCTTCGCAGCGGACTTCTTTGACGCGGGCTTCTTGGGCGGCGCCTTCTTGGCGGCGGATTTCTTGGCCGGGGCCTTCGGGACACTGGGTCTTGCCGTAGCCTTCTTGGTGGCCGGTTTCTTCACGGGTTTCTTCGTGGACGGAGATGCCGCTTTCTTGGGGCTTGCCTTGGCGGCCACCTTCTTCTTCGCGACCTTCTTCTTCGCGACCTTCTTCTTGGTAGCCTTCTTCTTGGCGACCTTCTTCTTTGCCGTCTTCTTCTTAGCAATCTTCGGCGGAGAGTGCGTGGCGGCGTATCGCTTGAACAGGCTATAGAAACCCGGACCATCGCGATCCTTGACGAGGCCGGCACAGAACCGCTGGGCCTCGGCGACCGCGGTCCTCTCCGCGATGAACTCGCCCTTGATGAGGTAGGCGAACATGTTGACGTCCAGCGGGATGAGGTGCATCCCTAGATGCCGCTGCTTGAAGAAGGCCGAGGCGTGCCCGCTGAGGCCGTCCAGCGAATTGATGAATGCGGCGGCCGACTTCTTGCCCAGACCCCTGAGGAAACTCAGGTCCAGATCGTGGATGCGGTTGAAGATTGACGCGAGGACTTGCGAGACTTCCTCCGCTGCCCGACGACAGTGCGGGAAACCGACGCCGGCGATCTCCACGATTTCAGACACCGGGGTAACGCGCAGGTCGTTGAGATCGACCATCGCCGCCATCAGCTTGTCCAGCGCGGCAGTCGCCTTAGACTCGGGACCGTGGTTGCAGAACACGCCGAGCAACAGAACCCGCGTTGCGTCGGCGGTGTCGACGGGCTCAGCAGGCGCTGCGGCGGGCTTGGCGCTTTCTCTCTTCAACTGGGCGAACAGCTTCTTGGTGCGGCGTGTGTACAGTGGGGCGTTCTTCATGCTCCGTCCTCGGGATCTCTGTCAGGGGCCTCGATGCCATGCGGCGAATCGTGGATTCCGTCATCTGCTTCATCAGCGGCACATTCCACCGCCTCGGGCCTCGATGCCTCGATCTGCCGAAGCGTCTCCAACCCACCCTTGAACGCATCGTCCAGGCGGAAGCGGATGATCGGACACTGGCGAATGTTGAGTTGTCGCGCCAGGCGCGTCTGGATCATGCCCCGCGCGCTCTTCAGGCCCCGCAAGGTCGTGCGGGCTTCGGCGTCGGGGCCCATCACCGAGACGTGAACGTCGGCGATCTTCAGGTCCGGCGACATCTCCACACGCGTGACGCTCGTCAGCTCGCTGATGCGAGGATCGGACACGCGATTGAGTATCGCGTCACTCACGACATCGCGGATGACGTGAGACAATCTGTCTTTTCGGTGTGACATACTCCGATTCGCTTCACTTTCGTTGGAGAGACCGGCCCCTCGGCGATCCATCGCCGGACCGGACCGCCGAGGCTAGATCAACTCGATGTCGTAGTCCATGAGAACCACGGATCGATGCCTGCGGACCTCGTCGACAATCTTGGAGAGACAGCTTTCGGTGAAACGCCGGTTATTCGACACCATCGCCGCGGCCATCTCGCAATGACGATGGGCATCCAGGCTGTCCACCTCGGCAATCGAGATATTGTGCCGCGAGGCCAATCGATCCTTCAAGCTCTTGATCGCGCGCCGCTTCTCCTTGAGCGACATCGCATCTGGAATCGACAACGACAGTTGCAGAACGCCGATCACCATATCGCCGACCCGCTAGGCCGTAGCCGTCTTCAACGTCCGGGCGACATCCACGACCTCGAACGCCTCGATGATGTCGCCGGGTTTCACGTCGTCGAACCTCTCGATCCTGAGGCCGCATTCGAGACCCGATTTGACTTCCTTCGCGTCGTCCTTGAAGCGGCGCAGCGACTCGAGCGCCGCACGCTCGAGCACGACGACGCCGTCGCGAATCACACGAACGTGACAGTTCCGCGTGATCACGCCATCGCGAACGATGCAACCGGCGGCCTTGCCGATCTTCGACACGCCGAAGATCTCGCGGACCTCGGCCCGACCGCGCGACTCCAGCCGCTCTTCCGGTGCCAGCAAGCCCTCAAGTGCCTTCTTGATCTCGTCGTACACATCGTAGATGACCCGATGCATGCGAATATCGACACCAGAGCGATCGGCCTTCTTCTGAATCGCAGGATCGGGCACCACGCCGAAGCAGATGACGATCGCACGGCTCGTCTCGGCCAACGCCAGGTCGGACTCGGTCACGGTCCCGACGCCCGAGTGCAGAACCTTGAGCTTCACCTCGTCATCGGGGAAGCCCGCCAGCTCCTGTTTCAAGGCATCGATCGAGCCCTGAACGTCGGCGCGAATGATGATGCTCAGCTCGGGGATCTCTCCCTCGACCTGATTGGCGAACATCGTTTCGAGGTTCGTCGGCGTACTCACGCGGACGAGTTCCGCCTCGCGCCGAGAGGCGGCAAGCTCCTCGGCGATCTCCTTCGCCTGCTTCGCGTTGGCCAGGACGTAGAACCGATCGCCGGCCTCGGGCACTTCGCTCAGGCCCGTGACTTCGACCGGCGTCGAAGGGCCGGCCGTCTTGACCGTCTTGCCCGTGTCGTCCTTCATCGAACGAACGCGGCCGTGCCCAGAGCCACACACGATCGTCTGGCCGGGCCGGAGCGTGCCTTCCTGAACCATGAGCCGTGCCACGTTGCCGATCCGCTCGTCGCGTTCGGCCTCGATCACCGTGCCGCAGGCGGGGATGGTTGCATCGGCATTGAGTTCCATGACCTCGCTGAGCGTCGCCAGGTGCGCGAGCAGATCATCGATCCCCTCGCCCGTCTGGGCCGAGGTCTTGACCACGTCGGTCTCGCCACCCCAATCGCCGCTGGGCGTCAGACCGTGTTCGGCCAACTGGCCGTATATCTTGTTCAGGTCGTGGTCCAAGTCGATCTTGTTGAGCGCCACGACGATCGTGGCCTCCGCCGCCTTGGCGTGGTTGATCGCCTCGACCGTCGTCGGCATCACACCATCGTCCGCTGCGACGACCAGCACCACCACATCGGTCATGTTCGCCCCGCGTGCTCGCATGGCCGTGAACGCCGCGTGCCCCGGCGTGTCCAGGAACGTGACCCACTTGTCTCCAACCTGGACGCGATAGGCACCCACATGCTGCGTGATTCCGCCCGCTTCGCCGGCTGTGACTTTGGCATCGCGGATACGGTCCAGCAGGCTCGTCTTACCGTGGTCCACATGACCCAAAACCGTCACGATCGGCGACCTGGGCTTGATGTTCTTCCGCTCGCGGGCCGCGAACGTATCGGCGAGCTTGTCGAGGCCGGTCTTGGCCTTGAGGACCGTCAGCTCGATGCCGTATTCGAGGCAGATCGACTCTGCCTGCTCCTGAGTCAGAACGCTATTGAGCGTCACGAAGTCTTCAAGCTGTCGGTTGATCAAGCTGTGACCGATGCCACTTTCGCGACAGAAATCTCGTACATAGAGCGGCTCCGGCCGCTCGATCCTTTTCTTCCTCACGCGAAACCGCGCGGGCCCCCCCCCCCTTCGGGGCCCCCCCCCGGCGC
>CAYYPB010000065.1:0-9976 GCA_964473405.1 uncultured Planctomycetaceae bacterium | reverse complement strand
GCATCCTTACAGACGACGAGCGGGCCTATCTGTGGCCGACGTTCAAGCTGTTGGGCTCGGGCGAGGTGGAGATTCGCGAGTTCTCCTCGGGCATGCGACGGTTGCCGGCGACGCACCGTAGGGTTGGGGCCAGCCTTCCCTGAGCCCCCGGCTCTGCCGGGGGAGTTCACGCTGTCCCCCCGGCGTGCGAGAATGTGATGAATCTGCTCTGCAGGGCGACTGCGGGCTTTGCGGCTTGACCTGGACCGTTGCCAGGGTATGCTGGCCGCACGACGGACGGTCGCTATGAGGTATCGTCCTCAACTCGCGGTGTCGTTCGCACGCGACCGAGCAGCTCGTTCGGCAGGACGACAGGGAGAGAACTCATGGGATTTCCATTCAAGAAGGCCCTTGTCACTGGCGGTGCCGGCTTCATCGGCAGCCATGTCGTCGAGGCCCTCGTGACCCAGGGCGTCGAGACCATCAGCGTCGACAACTACTTCGCCGGCAAGCACGAGAACCTGGAGCACCTCAAGGGCCACGCCAATTTCCGTGAGGTCGAGTGCGACGTTCTCGACTTCGACGGTCTGGCCAAGCTGTTCCCCGGTGTCGAAGTCGTCTTCCACCAGGCGGCCTCCAAGAAGACCATTTGCCTGAACGACCCCAGGCTCGACCTCAAGATCAACGCCGAAGGCACGTTCAACCTCCTCGAACTCGCCGTGAAGCACAAGATCCGCAAGTTCGTCCATGCTTCGACGGGCTCAGTTTACGGTGAGGCGCAGTATTTCCCCCAGGATGAGAACCACCCGTTGGTGCCGACTTCCTACTACGGCGTCAGCAAACTGGCGGGCGAGAAATACGTCAAGGCGTTCGGGCATCTCTACGGGCTGGACACGACGGTGCTTCGCTATTTCCACGTCTATGGGCCGCGGCAGGAGTCCAGCGATGTCGGCGGTGTCGTTTCGATTTTCACTCGGCGCATCCTCGCGGGGCAGCCGATTACGATCTTCGGCGACGGAACCCAGCAGCGGTCGTTCACCGATGTCCGAGATGTCGTCAAGGCGAACCTCGGTGCGGCCACGACCGAGGGTACGAGGGAATGCGTCTTCAATTGCGCCTCGGGCATCAAGGTGACGGTCAAGGAGTTGGCCGATAGGGTGGCCGAGGCCCTGGGCGTCACCGACCAAGAAATCGTCTACGACGACTGGCTCCCCGGCGACATCAAGGTCTTCGACATCGACAACACCGCGATCAGGAAAGCCCTCGGCATCGACTTCATCACTGACTTCGGCGAGGGGCTGAACCACACGATCGCCTGGGCGAAGGAATACTTCAGCCACGCCGGCACAGGGCGACCCAAGGCTTCGGCGGGGTCGTAGTTGTTCGTTCGCGGGCAGTGCCAACGACCCCGGAGGGGTCGCGGAAAGTAGCCACGGGTGGAGCGCAGCGCAACCCGTGGAATGGATGACCTCTGATCCGATTCCGCCCCGGCAGGGGCGGCGGAAAGACGAGGGCATGGCACTGTCTCTTATGGTTTCGCTGCCGGGCCTGCGCACCGTTCCGCCGCCCCTCCGGGGCGGAACAGCGTCTCTGTGTCTGAGTCCACGGGTTGCGCTGCGCTCCACCCGTGGCTACCGCCCGTCGCCCCTTCGGGGCGAAGCCGTGGACGCATGTGCACAGTGGTACCGGCGTCTGGCCGGCGATTCCACCGGCGAGACGCCGGTGCCACAGGCGTGGGTTTCGTAGCGAATGCAATAACGTATAGCCCAGGATTTCGCACGTGTACAAGCAGCACAGAATCGGCATCGTCATTCCGGCCTACAACGAGAAGGATCTCATTCTTGAGACGTTGCGCGGCATCCCGGAATACGTCGACACGATCTTCGTCATCAACGATGCCAGTACGGATCGGACGCTCGAGATGATCGTAGAGCACAAGGTGGTCGACGACCGAATCCAGCTCATCAACCACGCCAAGAACCAGGGGCTCGGCCAGACGCTGATCGACGGCTATCTGGCCAGCGCGGCGAGCGACATCGACATCACGGCTGTGATGGCCGGCGACAACCAGATGCACCCGGACGATCTGCCCACGCTGCTCGATTCGCTCATCGAGGGTGGGTTCGACTACGTCAAGGGCAACCGTCTGCTGCACGGCGATGTCGATACGATGCCGCGGCATCGGTTCTTCGGCAACGCCATGCTCACGATCCTGACCAAGTTCGCCACCGGCTACTATTCGCTGATGGACCCGCAGTGCGGCTATACGGCCATTCGCAATACGGCCTTGCGCGGCATCCCGATCCACACAATGACGCGGGGTTACGGTTACAACGCAGACATCCTCTGCATGTTGAATATCCGCAAGTTCCGCGTCACCGACGTCGAGGTTCGGCCGGTCTATGGCCGCGAGATCAGCAAGATCAAGCTCTGGAAGTACGTGCCCAAGACGAGCCTGCTGCTGATGCGGCTGTTCTTTCGTCGGTTGTGGCAGCGATACATCGTTCTCGACTTCCATCCGTTGACGCTGTTCTATCTGTTCGCGTTGTTCACGATGCTGTTCATCGTCGTGCCGTTGGCCGTGCGTTTTGCCATTTTGCTCACGACGCAGTGGTGGATGGCCGAGACGCCCGAGTTTCCGCAGACGACGCTGAACCTCCTGGTCTTCACGAGCCTGATGTCGTTTCAGTCGGCCCTGTTCGCCGTGTGGATGGACATGGACTACAACCGGCGGGAGCGCTAGACGATGTGGCTGCGGATTCTCACTGTCGTCGTGGCTTGTTGCGCGGCGATCTTTCTGGCGGCGGTCGCCTATTCGATCCACTACCACCGCAAGATGCGCGTCAAGCAACCGTTGGGCATCTTCCTCTATCGATACCTGATCGGCGACTATCTCTTTCTGCCGATCAAGTGGTGCCCCGGCTTCGCGGGCATGGCGATGCGCGCCGTGTTCTACAAGCTCGGCCGCGCCAAGCTAGGCCGGCACGTCACGATCCTGGAAGGGGCCCACATCATCAACCTCGCCGGGCTCCAAATCGGCGACCGCTCCGGCATCGGCTACGAGTGTTTCATCGAGGCTACCGGCCCCGTGAAGATCGGTTGCTGGGTCCGCATGGGGCCGCGCGTCTCGATGTTCACGACCAACCACAACTTCAACAAGAAAGATACACTCGTCAAACAGCAGGGCTACTCCGTCGGGGCCATCGAGATCGGCGATGACGTCTGGCTGGGTGCCAACGCAACGATCGTCTCCAACGTGCGGGTCGGGCAGGGGGCCGTCATCGGGGCCGGGTCGATGGTCGTCAAGGACGTGCCCGACTACGCGATCGTCGCCGGAAACCCCGCAAAGGTGATCCGCTACCGCGAGTAGACGCATCGCGTTGTCACGGCGATGATAGTGGCAGTGTGAGGCGGTCAGGGCCCAACGGGGAATCGCGAGAATGTGCGGCATCTTCGGAGTCATAGCGGGCAGCGAGGCGAACATCGCGCCCGATCTAGTGGAGGACACGATCGGCCGACTGTTTCGGCTGTCCGAGTCTCGCGGCAAGGAGTCGGCCGGTCTCGCGGCGATGGCAGGCGATTCCATTCGCGTCCTCAAGCAGCCCATCCCCGCCTCGCGCCTCATCAAGACTTCCACCTATCGCCGCGTCCTCGACCAGACGCTACGCAACGGTAACGGTTCGAACCGCCTCGGCCACGCCGTCGCGGTCATGGGCCACTCGCGCCTCGTCACGAACGGAGCCCAGCAGGACAACGACAACAACCAGCCTGTCGTCGCCGGCGGCATCGTGGGGATTCACAACGGCATCATCGTCAACGACGAGGAGCTCTGGGGACGCTATCCCGACATGCGCCGCCAGTACGAGGTGGACACCGAGGTGCTGCTGGCCCTGATCGGGCGTTCGTTGCACGAGAAACGCACACTGGCGTCCGCGACGAGCGAGGCATTCGCGGCGATCGAGGGCTGTGCGGCGGTCTCGGTTTTCTTCGGCGACCACGACAAAGTGCTTCTCGGCACGAACAACGGTTCGCTCTACTTATGTCGATCCGCGTCGAGCGGCCTTTGCGTCTATGCGTCCGAGGAGTATATCCTCACGCAAGTGTTGAACTCCACGGCCCTACGGACGGCACTCGGCGAGTTCGAGATGACGGCGATCCCGCCGCGCGAAGGTCGGCTGATCGACGTGCATCGAGCCAGTATCGAGTCGTTCACGTTCGGCGAGGATGTCGCCGAGCGCGCGGCCACTGCCGAGGTGGGCGAGCCTCGACGCATCGTCGATCTGTCCGCCGAGTTGGATGACGAGGCCCGCCGCTTTCGCACGGTCGCCTACAACCCGGCCGTCACGCGGGGGCAGGACACGTCCGAGTTGCTGTTCGAGGACAAGCACCGCATTGATGGCATCCGGCGATGCACGCGTTGCGTCCTGCCCGTGTCGTTTCCGTTCATCCACTTCGACGACAGCGGCGTCTGTTCCTACTGTCGCAACCACAAACAGACGGAGTATCTCGGGCACGATGCGTTGGATGCCGAGGTGGCGCCGTTCCGCGGCGACGGCGCCAAGGCGGACTGCCTCGTGGGCGTCAGCGGCGGCCGCGATAGCTGCTACGGCCTGCACTACATCAAACGCGAACTCGGTCTCAACCCGATCGCCTACACCTACGACTGGGGCATGGTGACGGACCTGGCCCGCCGGAACATCTCTCGCATGTGCGCGCGGCTCGGCGTCGAGCACATTCTGATCTCCGCCGACATCAACTGGAAACGCGGCAACGTTCGCAAGAACGTCAAGGCCTGGCTCAAGAAGCCGGACCTCGGCATGATCCCGCTCTTCATGGCCGGCGACAAGCAGTTCTACTACTTCGCGAACCAGCTTCGCAAGAAAACCGGCATCCAACTGTTTCTTTTCTGCGCCGGGGTTCGCTACGAGACGACCGACTTCAAGATCGGCTTCTGCGGCATCGGCGGCGGATCGCCCGGCGCTATTCTTACTTCGCTTTCGCTGCGGCGGAAGATGCAACTTGCCGCCTACTACGGACGTCAATACCTGGGCAATCCCGCCTACATGAACTCCTCTGTGTGGGATACGCTCTTTGCGTTCTTCTCGTCCTATCTGATGCCGCACGACTATCAGTACCTGTTCCACTACGCGGACTGGAACGAGCAGGCCGTCATGAAGGTGCTGGACGAGGAGTACGACTGGGAACACGCCACGGATACGCCCGCTACTTGGCGAATCGGCGACGGCACGGCCCCGTTCTACAATTACATCTACTACACCGTCGCGGGCTTCACGGAGATGGACACGTTCCGCAGCCACCAGATTCGCGATGGCGTGATGAATCGCGCCGAAGCCCTGGAGCGTGCGCGACAGGAGAACGAGCCCCGCTACGAGGCGATCAAGTGGTATCTGAACTCGATCGGCATGGACATTCCCTTCAACGACGTCATCAGGACGATTAATGCCATCCCCAAGCTCTATTGAGTCCGCGATGGACGCGGCCGAGCCGGTGATGGCCGAGGCTCGCGACGATTCTGGGACGCGGCGCCCCCTGTGGATGCTCGTCCGCGCGGCTGTACTCGTCGCGGCACTGGCGTTCGTTCTTGGGTCGGCCGATTGGCAGGAACTCGGCTCGTTGGCCTCCGGGGCCAATGTCACGCTGCTCTTGGCGGCGTTCGGCCTGTTCAACGTGGCCATGTTCATTCAGGGTTGGCGCTGGCACGTCCTGCTGGACAGCGACCGGGGGGGCTGGCCTTTCTGGCGCGTCCAGGCGATTCACTTCGCCGCCTTCTTCTTCGACATCTTCGCGCCGGGCAAGCTCGGCAGCGACACCTATCGCATCGCCGCGTTGCGACGACCCGGCAGGATGCACCACATGGTCATCTCCATCGTGGGCCTGCGCCTGCACGGCCTGTCGGCCGGTATTTGTTGCGCGGTGGTCGCCGGGGCCATCCTCGTGGGCACGAAGCACGGACCGCTCGCCGCGCTTGCTCTGGGCATTGGCGTGCCGGCGGCGCTCGTGCTTGCCGTGTTGGGGGCCTATCGCAGCGGAGCAGCGGGGACGCGACGGCTCTCCTCGACCGAGGGCGCCTGGAAAACGGTGGCGTCGCACCTGAACCGAGCCGACGATGCGATGCGAAACATCGTCTCGCAGCGGCGCACGCTCGTCGTTTCGTGCACACTCGTGGCGGTGTACATGCTGACGATCATCTCGGTCTATGCCGTCGCGGGACGCGCCTTCGACATGCAACTGAGATTCTGGAGCTACCTCGCCGTCGTGCCGATGTTGCTCGTCGCGGCGGCCGTGCCGATCACGATTCACGGCCGGGGCATCACCGAGGCCATCGCCATCCTGATGTGGCAAGGACCGCTCGCCTCGCGCGAGCAGATTCTGCTAACCTGCCTCGCGGTCGGCGTGCTACTCGTCCTGCAGGGGCTCGTCGGCGGGCTGGTCTGGGTGGCGATCCGACGAACCGAGAGAAAGCCGAAAACTGAAAGCCAAAAGCCAAAAGCCGAAGACTGACAACTGAGAACTCGACACGGAGTCTTGCCCCGCAAGCGGAGGAAACGGGCTTGATGCTGGAAGTGAATCTGAAGCTCCCGGCTGGTGAGTCGGTCGTCGTTGTGCTGACGCCGACCAAAACGCCGATCGATGCTTCGATGCAAGACAATACGCTCGTCTACCATATCGCCGACGCCGCGCCGGCCTACCTGTTGTCCAAGGCGACGGGGGGCTTCGCCAGTCCGCCCGATGACCGGCGACTGGCGCTGACGCCGGAGACGGACTATTCCCTCTGCGGCCGGGCCACTGTCGAGGGTGGCCAAGCCGCATTGTGGGTCATCGAGTACGACGCCGAGGAGCGATTGTGCCACCATGTTCAGCGTCTGCGGACAGGCTCCTTCGATTTGCGATGGACCCCCCACGCCGAGCACAAGGCGTTCTGCCTGGCCGTCCGCCTCGGCGGCGACGGCACGTTGGAGCTCAGCGACCTGGAACTATCGAACACGACGCAACGCCGGCGTGCTGGCGTTGAACCGTCTGGGGCGAGGGATCTGAAACCGGTCGATCTCGAACGCGCGGGCGATGCGCAGATGCATATGGAGTTGTGCCGAGAGTCAGACAAGCCAGCCCAAGATGACGGCGTGAGTGCCTTCGCCGCGACACTGTCCAAGCACGACATCGGCCGATCCCTCGTGATCCCTCACGGATCGGACCGCATGCGGGATAGCTACGACCAGATATGTGAATTGGCGGCGGACGCGACCCATCAGGTCTTCCCGTTCTTGTGGTTTCGGTCGGACGATCGAAACGACGAGACCTACAGTGCTTTCCAGTTGCACCAACTGGAACTGCTCTGGCAGGTGGGTCGTTTGTTCGGCGTGATGGTCGACAAGTGTCAACAACAATCGCCTACCGACCTCGTTCTCGATTGGATGGACCGTCGCGGCCTCCTGACGATGTGGAACGTCACGTCCGAGGCCGAGCTCACATGGTTGGAAGAGAACGTCCTGTCGCGATGCGGCTTCCCTGTTCTGCTCTCGCATGTCGGCGACTCTCCGCTGGATCGCAAGACGTGCGCGGCGTCGGTCGCCATGATGGATCGGCACCCCCAGCTTTATCTCGTCACGAGCGCGGCCTCGTGTGAGTCCCTGCTTTCCGAGGCCGTGAGCAAACATGCCGACCGCGTTCTGCTCGGGTCCGGCTTTCCGGCCATGGATTCGATGGCGGCCCGCGAGGCCGTCTCTCGGCTCGAATGCACCGACGAGGCAAAGGCGCTGGTTCTCTCGGAGAATCTACGGTTCCTCACGGAGCGCGTTCGATCACATCGCGCTGCGGCGTTGGCGGAGACTCACGATCTGATGTTCCCACCCGTGCCGCGCAGCGCGTCCGACCTTGCGGCGCAGGGCTTCGAGATCGTGCCGGCGGATGCTCTGCCGTGCGAGGAGGTCGACGAGGCCAAGACGACTTGGCGAGACTGGGAGATCAAGTCGTGGTATCAGCAGGACAAGCCCTGGGCTCGACTCCTCGTGGACTTGGTAAGCGACCTGAAGCCCAAGAGCATCCTGGAGTTCGGCTGCAACGTCGGTCGCAATCTGATGACCATCTCCCGTGCAATGCCGGACGTGCGACTCGTGGGGCTCGACATCAACGAAGAGGCGATCCGCCTGGGGCGCGAGAACACCGGCCTGGACCTGCGCGTCGGCGACGAACGGACATTGGCGACATTCGCCGAGGGGGAGTTCGATCTGGTCTTCACCGTGTCGGTGTTGGACCACATCCCCGTCATCGAGGATGTCTGTCAGAAGCTCGTTCGCTGTGCCGCTCGCAACGTCTTCTGTCTCGAAGTGACGCTACCGGTCGAGGGGAAGGTCCTCAAGCATTTCGATCACAAACGTGCTGCCGTCGTGCCCTCGACGGAGGCCTCCTACAGTTGGGAAGTGGACAAGTACATGGCCGACCATCCTCGCGCCTGGCGGATGGACAAGCGGCCGTGCTACCTGCATTCGGCATCATTGGGACCGTACTACTGGTCCTATCTCGTGTTCCTTGACCCCGCATGAATCGCGGGCCGGACTCATGCACGACGCATGACATGGACCTCCGCGTGTCAGTCGCCCGATGGCTCCGCGTTACGCTCGCGGCGACATTGCGCCACGTACGCCTTCGTCACGTCGCCGGGCTGTCCTTCCATGCGGATACGACCGTTCTCGATCCACAGCGCCCGAGTGCATATCTCGCGGATGAGCGTCATGTTGTGCGAGGCGATGACGATCGTCTTGTTCTGATCTCGGAAGCGGTCGATGACGGAGCCGGCCTTGTCGCGGAAGTACGCGTCGCCGACGGTGAGAACTTCATCGAGAATCAACACGTCGGGATCGATGTGAATGGCGATGGCAAAGCCGAGCCGACCGCGCATGCCTGCCGAATAGGTGCGGACCGGCGCGTCGATGAACTCGCCCAACTCGGCCAGTTCCACGATGCGATCGAACTTCTCGTCGATCTCGGATTCACTGAGGCCCAGGATCGAACCGTTGATGTGGACATTCTCGCGACCGCTCAAGTGGGCGTTGAACCCCACACCGAAGCTCAGAAGACAGCCCACCTTGCCGCGGACGGTCAGCCTGCCGCGATCGGGCTGGAGGATGCCAGCCAGCGTCTTGAGGAGTGTCGTCTTGCCGGAGCCGTTCTTGCCCATCACGCCGACCACATCGCCGGGGAAGGCGACCAGGTTCAGATCGCGGAGCGCCACGAACTCGGCCCGTCCGCCGCCGCGGTCGGGTTGATGACGCCCGCGCAGCAAGCCCAACATCGAACCTCGGATGGTGGCCTCATGCTTGTGATATCGCAGCATGAAGCTGACCGAGACATTCTCAGCAGCGATGGCGGGGGCTTCGGCTTGGAGCATCAGTGAGGCTGGAGCCACGGCCTTGATTCCCAATCGCCGATATTCTAGATAGAAGTCGATATACGGGAAGAACGCGTCCATGCTGATCTGCACGCGATGGGCGTACTGCCTGCCGTGAAGCAGGAGTTGGATCACACCCGGAAGTGTTTCCCGATCACCACCGCGAACGGCCCAACCGTCGAGGACCGGGCCGAGTATTCTGTGTTTCTCTTCGCCCTTGATCGCGTATCTTGGAAGGCGTCTGACACCGTCTGACTCGTCGCGTGGAACGTGGTTCAGCGAGACCAGGACGCCGAAGGAGAGAAAGGCCCGCAACGTACGATCGAATCGGGCCACCGTCTCCGGCGACACGGCGGTCGGCTCCGAAACCGCCCGAAAGCGCTCCACGAGGCGGGCTACGTGGTGCTTCGTTTCTTTCCACGGGTCGATCAGCGATACGTTGTCGTTCGCGGCCCAATGCCGCGGCTGTGTGGCTCGATCAATCCAATCGCGAAACGAGTCGCAGGCGGCTTCGCCCTCGATCTGGGGCGCCGGCCCGTACAAGAGCGGCTCGGCCGCGTCGATCGCCTCTGCGAGCGCCTGTGGGACGCC
>CAYYPB010000064.1:0-10199 GCA_964473405.1 uncultured Planctomycetaceae bacterium | reverse complement strand
CAGGCCCCACCGGAAAGCCCCTCCGCATCGGCGTGGGCGGCCTGAGTTGGCCGACCGACAAAGGCGAGTGGCTGCCGCTCGTCGGCGGCAGGCCGCTCGGGCAGAACCACTACGAGATGATCGTGGATCGCACATTGGGCCTTCGGCTGGGCGAACAGATGCGCCTGGGGAAGGAAACCTACACGGTCGTCGGGATCATCGAGGGCATGATCAGTTCCTCCGGTGATGGTCTCGCATTCCTGACCGTCGCCGATGCACTGAACATCCAGTTCGACAGGCCCGGCGAGGCGGTTCGCCTGGAGCGCGAGGCTCGTCACGCCCGCGGAGCGCTGAGCGAACTCGGTCGCAGGCAACCGGCATTGACGGAAACCGCATTCAAGCTGCCTTCGGAGATTCCCGCCCTTGGCCCTCGGCAGATCAGTGCGGTCATGCTCACGGTCATGCCCGGGACGAGGCCGGCCGACGTTGCTTCCGTCATCTCGGGGTGGGGCGACGTGTCGGTATACACGACGGAAGGGCAGCGAGCGTTTCTGCTCCAAGGCAACGTCGAGAAGGTCCGGCGACAGATCGGACTGTTTCGCGTGCTATTGACCGTCATTGCCGCCGTCATCATGGCCTTGATTCTCTACACGCTTACGCTCGACAAGCTGCACGACATCGCGCTGCTGAAACTCATCGGTGCCCCCAACCGCCGCATTCTTGGCATGATTCTCCAGCAAGCGATGGTCCTCGGTGGCGTCGGATATGGTATCGCGTATCTGATTGGCATGAGGCTCTTTCCGCGGTTTCCGCGGCGCGTCATTCTCACGGCGGACGACCTCATGCAATTGGCGTGGATCGTCTTGGGGATTTCCGTCCTGGCGAGCGTGCTGGGCATCTGGAAGGCGATGCGCGTATCGCCCAACGAGGCGTTGTCCGGGTAGCCATTCATGATCGACGGCCCAGCCATCGAAACCGAAGCGCTGACCAAGACCTACGGCAGCGGCAATACCGAGGTTATGGCGTTGCGCGAGACCACGATGCGCATTCGACGCGGCGAGGTCGTGGCACTCCTGGGCCCCAGCGGCTCCGGCAAGTCCACGTTTCTAACAGCCGTCGGACTGATCAATCCGCCGACGTCGGGAAGGATCACGATCGGCGGCGAACTCGTCATGGACGGCCCCCGTGCGCTCTCGAATCTACCGGCCTTTCGTCGCAAGCACATCGGGTTCGTGTTTCAGAAGTCGAACCTCATCCCGTTCTTGACGGCCCTGGAGAACGTCCAGATCGCACTCGAGCTGAACGCGTGGACGCCACGCCGCGCCAAGCGACGGGCGATCGGATTGCTGGATTCCCTCGACGTAGCTGATCGGGCCGACCACTATCCCGCCATGCTCTCCGGCGGTCAGCAGCAGCGCGTTGCCGTCGCCCGGGCCTTGGCCAATGAGCCGAGCGCCATTTTGGCCGACGAACCGACTGCGGCCCTGGACAGCTACCGCGGCCGACAGGTTATGGAGCTCTTCTCGGAAGTCGCTCACACACACGGCGCCGCTGTCATCGTCGTCACGCACGATCAGCGGAGCCTCGACGTCTTCGATACGCTCTATGACATGGAGGACGGTGTCATCCGCCGCGCGTCGCCGCGGGGAGCGTGACGGCAGATCGCCTCGTCGAATGCACGCGGCTCGGTCCAGGGCGATGCTGGAATGATCGCAGCCGCTTCGGTTGCATCGCCAAACCGGACCTGCTGGAGGTCTCACCGGCCTCCTCATCCCAGTTCATTTCAGTGTGGCTGATGCCTGTCTAGCCGCGCCCCAATGGGAATCGCTCACCGGGCCGCGTTTCGTCGGCTAGCGCTTCCCGTTGGGACGCGGCTAGATGGGCCCTGGCTGCGGTTTTGAACTTCGTCCTCCCGGCGACTATACTTCTTGGTTCGGATCGCCGTCGGCGTCGCCTCGTGATGCCGCAGCCCGTGAGAGACCCCTTTCCCAGAAAGCAGGCCGCATGACCACCGCGCAGAAACCCACACAGATGAGTACCCATCGATTCATCGAGGACATGGAGCCCGGCGAGCGCGTCGAGGACGACGTGTTCATGATCGCCCAGAAGGATCTGCGGACGACGAGCAACGGCAGCCTCTACATCCATCTCGTACTCGCCGACCGGACCGGCCAGTGCGTGGCCCGGGTCTGGCAGGCCACCCAGGCCCAGTTCGAGGCCATCCCCGCCGGCGGTTTCGTCCGGCTCAAGGGCCGCGTCGAGAGCTACAAGGGCAACCTCCAGTTCATCGTCGATGCCACTCGGGCGGCGGACGCCTCGGAACTCAACGTCGCCGATTTTCTGCCGACGACGAAGCACGACATCGAGGCCCTGTGGCAGCGGGTCGTGGAGATTCTGCGGACGATCAAGCACCCGGCGGTCTTGGCGATCATTCGGGAGTTCGTTCAGGACGAAGAACTCAGCGCTCGATTCAAGCGAGCCCCGGCGGCCATTCACAATCACCACGCCTTCGTCGGCGGGCTGCTCGAACACACGCGCAACGTCTTGGAGTTGGCGACGAGGATCTTCGGGGCGACCGACGACAGCGACAACCTCTACCCGACGGTCAGCCGCGACCTCGTGCTCGCCGGCGTTTTCCTGCACGATATCGGCAAGACCGCGGAGTTGGAATACGAGACGAACTTGGCCTACTCGACCGAGGGTCAGTTGGTCGGACACATCACGCAGGCGGCCGTCTGGATCGACCGCAAGGCGACCGCCGCTGAGCAGGCGTTGGGCGAGCCCTTCCCGGCGGACATCCGGAACGTCCTGACGCACATCGTCCTGGCGCATCATGGCATCTACGAGTTCGGTAGCCCGAAGCTCCCGAGCTGTCCCGAGGCGATCGTCGTGCATTACCTGGACAACATCGATGCCAAGTTGTTCATGGCCCTCAATGCGATCGACGAGGCCAAGGACCCCGAGAGCGACTTCTCGAGCTTCTGCCGCCCGTTGGATACGCGCGTGTTCAAGAAGGACATCATGGGGCTGCGAAGCGAGGGGTGAATCGTAGGGCGGGCTTCGCCCGTCGTCGGGCAGCGCCCGACCTACGCCACTGCGTGGCTGACTCCCCCGGTTGGCTTCGCAGCCTTTTCCAGTGTGGTGCGGGATCGACGTACTCGATAGGAGGAACCCATGACGAATGCGAATCGTCGTTTACGTTTGCTACGCGGCTTCGTGGGCGTGGTGGTGATCGCGGTCGGGTCGGCGCTGCAGGCGGCAGACGGCCCTGACATCGCGGCGCGGATCAAGGCGGCGGACGGCGACTATGGCAATGCTGCGTTCGTCGTCGTCTACGAAGCCAATGACGTTGTCGTTGCCGACAGCGGCATGGGGACCGACACGTCCCATCGCGTCGTCAAGATCCTGACGGATGCCGGCGTTCGCAGCCAGTCCATCCGTCGATGGGGCTATCAACCAGCGACGAATAGGGTGACGCTCCAATCGATCCGTATCCATCGCAAGGGCGGTGCGATCGAGACGGTCGATGTTGCCCAGGCAGTCGATCAGCCCGCATCGGCCGGCATCATCTTCTGGGGTGCGAGGCAACTCGCGATTTCCATCCCCGACCTCGACATCGGCGACGCGGTCGAGACTGTGCATGTCAAGCGCGGCTTCAACGTAGCCTATCTTGCATCGGACGACGACGGCAGCGACGGCGGTGATCTTCAGCCGCCGATGCCCGGCCATTGGTACGACCAGATCATCTGGGCGTCGGACGTCCCGATCATCGAGAAACGCTACGATGTTCGCATTCCCAAGAACAAGCCCCTGCAATATGAAATCGTCAACGGGACGCTGACGAGCTCGATCCGCTTCAATGATGACTCCCTTTTCTACCACTTCGAGAAGCACGACATCCCGGCCTTCAAACGCCAAGCCAAGATGCTCTCGCGGTCGGACGTGGCCTGCAAGCTCATCCTGGCGACCGTCAAGGACTGGCACGATAAGGCGCGTTGGTTCGCCGAAGCCAACAAGCACAGCTTCGAGGTAGACAAGGCAATCCAGGCCAAGGTCGACGAAGTCATCGCGGGGATCGAAACGCATGAAGAGAAGTGGACCGCCCTGAATCACTGGGTGGCCGAAAACGTTCGCTACGTCGGCAGCAGTCGCGGCGCCAGCGAAGGCTTCACGACGCACGACGCCATCGAGACGTTTCGCGATCGCGGTGGCGTCTGCAAGGACAAAGCCGGCATGCTCGTGGCCATGCTCCGGGCGGCGGGCTACGAGTCGCACATCGTCATGACGATGGCTTGGTCGCGCGTCGAGGAGACGCCGGCGGACCAGTTCAATCATGCCGTCACATGCGTTCGCACGGCCGACGGCTCGCTCAAACTGCTGGACCCCACTTGGATGCCGAAGAGTCGAGAGGACTGGTCCTCGGCAGAGCAGATGCAGACGGTGGTCTTCGGGACGCCGGATGGCAAGGTCGGCAAGCAACTGACCGCGTATAGCCCGCCGGAGGACAATGCCGCGACGTGGCGAAGCGAGTGTGCGTTGCTCGATGACGGCGCGTTGCGAGGGCGCATCCACCTGACGACGCTGGGTGCTCCCGAAACGGCCTTCAGGCGGGCGATGTCGAAACTCCGGCCCGTCGATCGGGCCTCGCGCATCGAGCAGAGCCTGCGAACGATGGCCCCGCACGTTCGTGTCGGAACTTTTCAGATGACGGAGCCGACGGACTTCTCCGAGGCGGCGGCGATGGAGGTCGAGTTCGCCGCCGACTCGTACGCGCTGGGCGACGGGACAGAACGGCTCGTTCGGTTGCCGGCGATGAGCGGCGCGCTACGAGATCTGTTCATCAAGGACATCAAAGGCAGCGCCGGCGTCAAGGTGGCCGACCGCCGATTCCCCTTGCGAATCCGCTCGACGCGGCGGTTAGACTGCGAGGAGACGATCGGATTGCCCGAGGGTTTCGTCGCGTCGAATCTGCCTGATGCCGTTTCCCTGGCTGGCCCCGCCGCATCTCTGGAGTTCGAGGCGGTCGTCACGCCGAAGGGTCTCCACTACCGTTGCATGCTAGACCTCAAGAAGCACATCGTCCCTGTCGAGGAGTACGCGAACTTCAAGCAGGTGGTCGACAAGTTTCACGAACTGGGCGAGGCGATGATCGTCTGTCGAAAGGGGGAGCAGCGTGTCCAACGATAGGAAAGACAACCCGCCGTGGCTCGTGTCGAGCCGGTTGACGGCCCTGGTTCTCGTCGCGTGCTGCGGCGTCGCCGTTGCCGAATCGGGCGACGGAAAACGACAGCCATCTGCCGTCGACATCCCGTCAGATTACGCAGACGCCGACGCGGTGATCCTCCAATGGGAGCAGTCCTGGTCGAAGGCCGCCGATGGCACAGTCAAGCGGCACGAGATCAAGCATGTTCTTCTGCGAAACGATCGGGCCTATCGCGCATTCGCCGATCAGCGACTGACCTATAACGCGGACTATCAGACGGTCAAGGTACTCAAGGCTCGAACTGTGTGTCCCGATGGGCGGGTCCTGGAGATCCCCGAGTACGGCCGCAACGCCGTCTCGCCACGGGCGACAGCGGGCTGGCCGGACTTCGCCTCGATTCGGGAAACGGTCTACTCGTTCAGCGGCATCGAGCCGGGGGCCATTCTCGAATTCGAGTGGGAGATCACGACGAGACCCGGCCTGTGGCGACATGTCGAACTCGAGTGCCGGTTGCATGATCGGTACCCGATCCTGCTTCGACGAATCCGGATGTTCGGCGGCGATGTCCATGAGTACAAGAATCTGGACGGTGTACCGTCGGAGGCGGCGGCTGTTGAGTGGCGCGATGCGGGGCGGCATGTGTCGTATTCGGGCTGCGGAGATCAGAAGACGTGGACTAGGCTCGTTCTCGATGGGATAGAAGCGGCGACGAAACGCACGGCCGCGCTGGAGGCGACTGCCCAGGAATGGACCGACGGGAAGACCGACCCGCAGCAGCGAGCCCGCGCGATTCAGAAGAAACTCAAGAAACGCCTGTCCATTGTGCAAGTGCCGATCGACTGCGCGAGCGATCGCCTGCGAACCGCCGACCGCGTGTTGTCAACGCACTACGGCCGGCCCGTCGAGGCGGCGGCGCTGCTGCTCGCGATGTTTCGGGCGGCCGGGCTCGATGCCGAGCCGATCTTCGTGCAGCGGGGTAGCGGGGCCGCGGAGGTTCGCCCGGCGATCACGGAATACGGCGTCCGACTGGGCAAGGGGACCGACGCGACCTACTGGACGGTTTCGCATGGGCGCGTGCGCGATCCCGGCCCGTGGGGCGGGTGGAAGCGGTATGACTACGCCTTCGCCAACAGCGAGCGCCATGAGAGGCTCGGACGGTTCAGCGAGTCGGCGCGGAATGAGCTGACGATCACGGGGACCGTGGTCGTGGACGAGAAGGCCGCGTGGACCGCCGACTTGGCATTTCGCGTGGAGGGCGTGTTCATGCCTCCGGGCAGCCTCCGCGAGAAAGCCCAACAGAAGACGACCGTCAAGGCGATACTGAAACGTTCGCTCTCGCACGCGAAACTCGGCGAGTTCGCAGTGACGAGCCTGTCGGAAGATGCCTTCGCAGTCTCATTGAAGGCGACATCGACGGAGCCGCTCCGGGAGATCGACGGGGACTATCTCCTCGAACTCCCACAATCTCCCGCTTGGGAGCCGTCCATCAGCGTGCCGCTGGACCCCGGCCGTCGTGAAACGACCGTCCGGCTTGCCGGCGCGTTTACGGAGAATGTCAAACTCGTCTTCGACCTGCCGTCGGGCTGGTCGCTCGCCGGTCGGCCCGATGCGATCGAGCGGCCATTGCCGGGCGACGGACTCGTGCGTCGCATCGTGGATGTGGACGGCGGGCGCGTGACCTTCCGCCGTCAGACGCACATCGGCAATCGCGACATTACGGCGGCGGAATATGGCACGGTCCGAGATGCGTTGAATCTTCTGCGATCGCTGTCGGCCAGAAGCATTCTGCTAACGACTCCGAGCTCGACGGACGACGCACGCTCCGCACGACGATCGCAAGAAGCCCACTGACACAGGTAGCCCCATGAAGATCGAAACCCACAACAACAGATCACTCACAGAATCGCTGGATGCCCTCGTCGCCGCACATGTGCGACGGCGGTTGCCGTCAGGCTGGAGGCTGCTGCTCCTGGGGGCGTTGTGCCTTGGCCACCAGGCGACCGGCTTCGCCCAGGTGGACGGCGCCAGCACGGTCAAGCCCGCTACCCCGAGTATCCCGGCGATGCCCGTTGTTCGCGTCGATGCTCCATTGCATGACTTCGGCACGACTTGGATCGGGCAGAAACTGGAGCATACGTTCGCGCTGACCAACGCTGGCCAGGCACCGCTAGAGGTCGTCAAAGTCACGCCGCCGCATGGATGTTCCCTCGTCGGTGACGCGCCGGGCAAGGTGCTGCCCGGCCAGACGGCGAGGCTCACGTTTGTCGTCGATGCGAGTTCCATCCGAAAGGACCAATACGAGAAGCGCATCGGCATCAAGACGAACGACCCCCACAAAGCGTCGTTCGATCTGGTCCTGCGCGGCGAGTGCAAGCGCTACGTTCGCGTGACGCCGATCTCGGCTGGCTTCGGCCGGATCCAGACGACAGAGCTGCGCGAGCGCGTCTTGACGCTCCAGATCAATGGCGACAAAGCTGTGGAACTGAGCCTGGCTCCGACTGAGGGCAAGTTCACGTTCGACCTCATCGAGACGATCAAAGGGCGAGAGTATAAACTGTTCGTGAACACGCGACCGCCGTTCGAGCCCGGCACGCATCGCGCCGAGGCCGTCATCAAGACGAACATCGCAGCACAGCCCGAGTTGCGCGTCGGTGCCTATGCGGTGGTTCCCAGGCGGATCGAGACGGTGCCGACGTACGTACCCTTGCGGCTGCGAGGCAGTCGTTCCTCGCATCGGGACAAGCCCCAAACGCATGTGATTCAGTTCAACAACCACGGCCAGCACCCCGTCAAGGTCTTGAGCGTTAGTTGCTCCGACCCGGCTGTGAAGGTCGAGCTGCGAGTGGTGACGGCGGGGCGGCAGTACCGCATGCTCGTGAAGCTGCCAGCGAACTATGCGTTGCCGGTCGACGGTGCGTCCCTCGCCCTCAAGACGGACGACGAGCAGCAGCCGACGGTTCTCGTCCCCATCGGGCGGACGCGCATTCCACCGTCCGCGCGGGCCGGCGCTGGGACGGGCAAGGGCGGCAAGAAACCAGCGAAGAAACGGAGGCGCAAGGAGCGGCCCGCGCTGAAGCTCATCGGCAAGCCCGTGCCCAAGTTCTCTCTGCAGACGCTCGACGGCATCCGCGTGTCCAACGCCGAGTTGGAGTTTCACCCGGCGACGGTACTCAACTTCTTCGCGCCGAACTGCGGGTATTCGAAGCGGCAGATCCCCAAGGTAGAGGCATCCCGAGCGGAGTTCGAGAGCCAGGGCGTCCGGTTCGTCAATGTCAGTCAGAAGATGAGAGTCGATTTCACGCCCGACGAAGTGCAGCAGGCCGTCTCCGCCCTCGGCGCGATCGGGGAACTCGCCATCGACGGCAAGGGCAACAAGACCGGGCGACGATTCAAGGTGACGGGTTTTCCCACGCTGTTCGTGATTCGTGAAGACGGCATCATCGACCACGTTATCGCCGGCAACAAGAAGCGCACGCAGGCGATTCTGAGCGAGAAGCTCAATGCCATCCTCGCCGGTGAGTCCAGTCAGGCCGATACAGCCGCCACGACCCAGCCGATCCCCTGAACGGTCGGCACGCCCATGAGAGTGCCCGAGCAGTGGTGAGCCGAACGCTCCCTTACGGTCGCGGCTCTGATCGGGTTGTCGGGCGGTCGTCGCATCGCAAACGGTAGGTGCCGACGCGGCGTTGGCTCCAGATGTCGGTCGTCGGCGTGAATGCCTTCTCGCTGGCACGGCCGAGGTCGAGTTCCAGCGTCTTGCCCCAGTCCGCCTGCCGCCAGACGATCGTTCCGCCGGGGTCGATCACGTATTGAGCCTCGCTGCCGGCGGTGATCACGACGAACATGCGATTCTCGGCGGCCCGGGCCCGAGCCAGGGCGTCTTCGATGATCCTGCCGGTCGCTACGAGCACTTGAACGCCGTCGAGCGCGTGGCATCGAGCGGGGGCAAAGCCGTCGAGCTCCGCCGAGGGAATCTGTGCGACGCGCACGCCGGCCTTCTGGAGTTCGGCGATGATGGTCTCAGCGTCGTGCCGGGCGTTCAGCGTGAATCGCCGTTCGGCCGCATCGGCGATGACGGGCGGTTCGGTACTTTCGAGCCGCTCGATTTCGCTCGACTGAATGTTCGGCATCGTCGGTCTGGCTGGGATGATCTTCGCGACGGCCAGTTCGTCACCGCCCAAAGGCGCCTCGGCCAGCACGCGACCATCGGCCGCGACGATCTGGCTCTGGCCGACGTATTCTAGGGTAGGCGTCTCGCGGCCGCTCTTACTGCAACAGACGAACGGCAGACCGAACTCCATCGCGCGAGCCCTGATCAGAAATTCGGGTTGGATGTTGCGATAGGTGCGGCGGATGTCGCTGGCGTTCACCCAGGCCGTGGGCACAACGATGAACTCCGAGCCGTCGGCGACGAGCGTAGCGGTGATCTCCGGCATCCGCACGTCCGCGCAGATCTGCACGCCCATGTGGCCGAACTCGGTCTCGACAACCGTCGAGTCATCGCCGGGCGTAAACCACTGGCGATCACAATCCCACATGAATTGCTTGCGCGCGCTGGCGACGAGCCGCCCGGCGCGGTCGAACACGGCGGCTGCGTTGTAGAGGCGATCATCGGCCTCTTCGACATAGCCGGCCACGAGCCAGAGGCCGTGCTTCTCCGCGAGCTTCGCAAGGCGGGCCAACACGGCCTCGGTGCGTTCGATGTTATCGCGGCGATAGCGCTCAGCCGATTCGAGCCAATAGGCGGGATAGGTCGTCTCAGGCAGAACGAGCAAGTCGGCGGAGGCGGCAGTCGCCTGCTTGGCGAGTTGGTGAACGACCGGCCAGACGTCATCGGCCGTGTCGAGGGTCTTCGCTTCAAGTTGGCCGCACGCTGCGATCATGGTTGGCTCCATCGCGACGAACCTGGATAGGGCGTCCGCGAGCGTCGTAGGATACATCCCCGATTGCCACGCGTCTTGCCGGGTCCATGACAGTTTCGGCGGTGAGAATCCGAGCCCTGAGCGCAAGCGACGGG
>CAYYPB010000063.1:0-10317 GCA_964473405.1 uncultured Planctomycetaceae bacterium | reverse complement strand
TGAGGGATCGCCCGGCGTCCGATACTGAGGCCGTCTGATTCGTGCGAGGCGCTCCCTGACGGTCGCGGCTCTGATCGCTGTGCTCCGCGCATTCATGCAGCGCGAGCGGACGCTACGCCCCGTCCGTGCCCGGAGGGTCGGACAGCGATAGCTTCTCCAGGCGGTGGCGCAACGTGCCGCGGCGCAGGCCCAGGAGTCTGGCGGCCTCGGAGACGTTGCCTTCGCAGTGGTCGAGGGCTTGGGCGATGAGCTTCTGCTCTACCTGGGAGACCGTGCAGTCTTCGCGGCCGAAGGGGAAGCGGAAGTCGGCGAGCGATACTGCCGCGGGCCCTAGGTCCGCCTGCGTCAGGTTCAGATCGGCCGGGCCGAGCGTGCCGCTTTCGTTGGTGAGGACGGCGCGTTGTAGCACGTTGTCTAATTCTCGTACGTTGCCGGGCCAGGGGTAGCGGCGCATGGCTTGGCGCGCGGCGTCCGACAGCTTGGGTGCGGGGCGGTGGAGTCGTTGTGCCCGGCGGCTGAGGAAGTGGTCCGCGAGCAGGAAGATGTCGTCCCCGCGATCGCGCAAGGGCGGCAGCTCGATGGCCAGGGCCTGGAAGCGAAACAGTAGGTCCTTACGAAACTTGCCATCGCCGACGAGTTGGGTGAGGTTGCAGTTGGTCGCGGCCATGGTCCTGGCCTTGGCCGCTCGCTCGCGCGTGGCACCGAGCCTGCGGAACTCCCGTTTCTCCAATACGAGCAGCAGCTTGGCCTGGAGGCCGAGCGGCGTGTCACCGATCTCGTCGAGGAAGACCGTCCCCTCGCCCGCGACCTCGAAGAGACCCTTCTTGTTGGCCTTGGCGTCGGTGAACGCGCCCTTTTCGTAGCCGAACAACTCGGCTTCGGCGAGCTGGCCCGGCAGGGCGGTGCAGTTGATCTGCACGAACGGCTCGGCGCTGCGGAGGCCCAGGTCATGGATGTGATGGGCGAGCAGATCCTTGCCTGTGCCGGTCTCGCCGGTGATGAGAACGGTGGGAAGGTGGCCGTTTTCGTCGGGCGGCTCGGCGGCGATCTTGGCGGCGAGGGCCAATACGTCGTTCATCGCGCTGCTCTCGGCAATGATGGTGCGTTCGGCACCTTCTCGCTGGCGCTGCCGCTCGAACAAGTCGAGCCGATCCTGCATGCGATGGTGTTCGAGTGCCTTGTTGATGACGACTTCGAGTTCGGCAATCGAGACGGGCTTCTGAAGATAGTCCGAGGCCCCGACCTTCATCGCTTCGACGGCGCTCTCGACGGAGCCGTAGGCGGTCATGACGATGATGGGAAAATCGCGGCCCGACTGGCGAATCTTCGAGATAAGGTCGAGACCGCTCATGTCCGGCAGTCGCACGTCCACGAGTGCCAGGTCAGGGTCATTCCCTTCGATGGCCGTCAAGGCGGCCTGGGCGCAGTCGGCCGTCTGGCAGGCGTGCCCTGCCCGATCGAGCTGCAGGGTCAGGTTGGCCAGAAGCGTCGTTTCGTCGTCTACGACGAGGAGGTTAGGCATGGGCCGGCCTTTCTCCGGGCTCGGCCGGCATGATGAAGCGTATGATGGTTCCACCGGCGGGCGGGCACTCGCATGTGACCTCGCCGCCGTGGAGGTCCACGACCTTCTTGGCCATCGACAGGCCGAGGCCCTGGCCGTGTTGTTTGGTGGTGAAGGTGGGCTCGAAGATGCGGCCTCGCACCTCGGCGGGGATGCCGGGCCCATCGTCGGTGACCGACAGGGTCCATCGTGGTGCGTCACCGGCGGCAGGCTCGTCGAAGCAGATGGAGACATGCCCTCCGCGGTCGACGGCCTCGACGGCGTTGCCGATGACCGCAGTGAGGGCCTGTTCGAATTGTCGGCCGTCGATATTCACGAGCGAGCCCGCCGGCATTCTTGTTTGCTCGATGGCGACGGCCGTTCGATCGGCCAAGGGCCGAAAGACGGAGACCACGCCGTCGACGAGCATCTGAAGGTCGGTGGATTCGATGTCGATGTCAAGCGGTCCGTAGGAATGCTCGATCTGCCGCAGCCATCGCTGGAATCGTGCGATGGCCGCGATGATGCTGGCCTGATGTTCGGCGATGCTCGATCCTGGCTCGGCCTCTTGGCGGGTGAGTTCGGCCGAGCTTTGGATGCCGGCCAACGGGTTGCGGATGTTGTGCGCGACGTAGGAGGCCATCTCGCCCATGGCGGCCAGACGTTCTCGTTGGATGATGATGCGTTCGCTCTGCGCGAGGTCGGCGGCCATCTTGTTGAGGGCGGCGGCGAGTTTCCCCAGCTCATCGCGTGAAGTGACCGGAGCGCGATGGTCGAGGTTGCCCTTGCCCATCTCGTCCGTGGCGTGGGTTAGCGAACGCAGCGGGATCAGTGCCCACCGCCGCACGAGCCAGATGCCGGCGATGCCCAGGGCGGAGCCGACGACCATGTTGATCGAGAGGATCACGGCGATCGTCTGCTGGGTTTCGACGGTTCGGTCGACGGCTCGGCGGACCTCGCCCGATGCGTGGGTTTCGAGGTCTTCGAGCAGGACGCCGAGGTTGCGATGGGCCGTCGATGAAAAGGGCGGGGGCGTCCCGGCATCGGCGCGCGTGGCGGCGATGTGCGCGTCCGCCGCTTGCTGTCTCGCCTCGAGGGCGGCGAGAAGGTCGCTTCTGCTTTGGGCGGTGATGCGATCCGAGAGTGTGGCGACCAAGACCGCGGCGCGAGCGTCGATTCGGCGGTTTCGCCTCGTCGCGTCGTCGGCATCGCCCGCCCTCAGATCGGGCAATATGGACGACTCCTCGCGCACGAGTGCGGCGAGGCGGCCGACATCTTCGACCATGGCGCGGGAGGCGCTGAACGACTCCGCCGCGTCCTCCAAATAGACCTTGGTATAATGTATGGCCAGGAGAATCGTGACCGCGAGCGTGGCCTCGAACGCGATCAGCAGAATGGCACACTTGGCCCGGATGCTCATAAGGCCGCCAGCCCTCCGCGGTCCTGGGCCCTATGGCTCGGGATAGTAACCCCACCGCCAGCCCGCCTCGGCCAACGGTTCGGCGCTGGACACCACGTGACCCCCGACGAACGCGACGTTCAGCCGGCCGGCATGGCGATAGGATGGGAACCAGTAGTCGCCGCCGGCGTAGTCGTCATCCGGTGCGACGGACGGCGCGATGTAGTAGGGGAGTTCACCGGCAGCGACCGCGGCGGCCCCATCCACATCCATTAGCAGCGGTACGCCGGGATGCGAGAGGATTCGGCTCGTGACCTCTGTGATGCCGGGCGTCACGCCGGTTCGCCAGAGCCGCCGATTCAGCGCGAGGCTGACATTGCGCGGCGGCCAGATGGCGAGTTCAAAGGCCGTGCGGCCCGGCCTGCGGAGGAGTTGCTTGGGGCCGGCGGGGCACATCATGAGTTCGGACGGGGCATCGAGCGGTACGCGCGGCGCCGGCTCGCCGACCCAGAACTCGTCGATGCGGTACATGCTGTCGGCGAAGTCGTCGATGCGGAACCGACCGGGACCGAGGAGGTCGCTGTCGCCACGCGTCGTGACGGCGAAGTCGTCTGCGAACATGCGGAACTGAAAGACGCCGTGCTGCATTTGAGCGACGCACTTGAGCCGCATCGCCGCGCCGCGACTGGCACTCACCGCGGTCATCAGCAGGCCGATGAGAGTCCCGATCAGGGCGATGACCACGAGCAGTTCGAGGAGCGAGAAGCCGGCGCGGCGCAAGCCCGACGTGGGCGTTGCCTGTGCGATGCTCTTCGCTGCGTTCCGCATCCTGTTTCCCCAACTCGGCCTTGGACTACTGCGTCAATAGTAACTCGACGAACCCCTGGATGTCTCGGCCGTCGAGCAATCCGTTGTCGTCGAAATCCGCGCGTGGCAGAAGCGAGGCATGCACGACGTCCTCGCACGTCGAGCCGCGCTCGCCGTGATACCCGCCGATCGCCGCGCAATGCTCGAACGGCAACTCTTCGCACGCTCCGCTGGGCAGGCAGCAAGCGCCAAACTCCGGCGGCCCCACGCACGGGAGATTGGCATCGTCGCACGAGGAGCCATCGCCCTGGAAGATGCCGCCCTCGGCGGCGCAGTGCCATTCCATCAGAACCACACACTGACCCGGCGAGGCTCCGCCGAGGCCGAAGCAGCAAGCGCCCCCCGAGATCGCTGAGGGACCGCCTTCGATGAACCGTTGCATGTAGGGCTGAATGTCCTCGCCGTCGGTTCGACCGTCGCCGTTGACATCCGACAGCCCGACGGCGAGCGGGTCGGCGTTCTCTCCGAGCAGGACGGCCATGAATATCTCCAGCGGCGGCAGGGCGTGGCAGGGCACGGCCGGGTCGTTGCACGTTGTGTTGGCTCCATGATAAACGCCGCCCTGGGCCAAACATTCGCCCTCAAATGCGACGACGCACGAGATTGGCTGGCCGACTGGCTGCTGGAGGCAACACGCGCCGGTGGTGAACACCGAATCGCACTGCCCCTGGGAGCAGGGAACCCACTGCGGAAGGGGTATTCCGCCCACAGCGAAACATATTTCCGGCGGCATCTCGATGCACGTCGCGTCCGGGAGGCAGCACGCCCTCGGCTGAGGCGCGGCGCATGGAACGTTCGGGCTGTTGCAGGGCACGCCATCGCCGAAGTAGGTGCCGCCCATCGCCTGGCATTGCATAAAGTCTGCGACCAGGCACTCGTCGACCCCGCCCATCGGATTGTGGACGCAGCAGGCTCCGACCGGAGGGCCCGATGTGCAACTGATGCCGACGCAAGATTCCGACGGCCACATCGGCACGCCGCCGAGGCCCCAGCAGTCGCCTTCGGGCAGGACGGTGCAAGTGGTATTGGGCAAGCAACAGGCGAACGCCGGCGGGGAATGGCCGCACTCGGTCGCGACGACTTCACAGCCCACGCCGTCACCGAAGTAGACGCCACCTTCCGACTGACAAGCGAGGGCGTCGAGCTCGACGCAGATGTCCATCGCGCCGGCCATGGCGACGCAGCAAGCGCCGACGGGAACGAACGGTTCGCAGCCGGCTCCCTGCAATGCGGTGGGGTCGGCCAGTACCACGGTGAAGAGCAGCAGGTCGTTTTCGTCCATGTCCAGATCGCCGTCCAGGTCGCCCCGGATGACCATCGAGGCCTTGTCGAACGCGTCGACGGTCCCGTCGTAATTGAGGTCGTGTACGTCGAAGTTGGGACCGAAGAAGGCGATGGTGACGCGACCGTCGACGAGACCGTCGTCGTCGATCGGATACCGTCCGTCGTTCGTGGCGAGAAATGCGTCGAACGCGGCGACATCATCGAGCGTGACGAGACCGTCGTCGTCGAAATCGCCCGGGGGTCCATCGCCGATCGCGTCGGTCCAGACGAACGTGGCTCCGAATGGGTCTTCCTGAGCGTAGGCCATGCTCACGATGGCGTTGAGTCTCCAGGTGTCCACTGCGAGTGCCGCGGCGGGCGTTTGCGACTCCCATTCGGCGATGAGGGCAAAGGCCGGATCGCTGCGCAAGGGGTGAGCGGGCGGAATCGCCTGTACGCTGGCGGTCAGATCGTGCATCGCCTCGTGAACGGAACTCAGATTTGCGTCGGTGCCATCCGGCGGCTCGAAGGGGACTGATAGCTGCTGAGCAGCACCGAGATTCGTCAGGGCGTAGACCAGCGTGATCTGCGTGACGTCTGACGCCGCGATGTACTCGAACCGCAGATCCACCCGCGGTGCGTAGGACCCGTCGCCGTTCGAGGAACTGAACATTTCGTAACCGTGAGCGCGATGGAAGAAGCGGCCCCGGACCAGCCACACGTCGCCGGCCTCGAAGAACATGTCACCGTTGCCTTGGGCGTGGACGATGCTCTCGGCGAGGTCGCCGAACAGTGCCAGGTGGAAGTCCTCGCCGCTACGTTCGACGAACGGCGGCGTCAAGAGGCTGGCGTCGATCTCGTCGCCGCGCGCCGCCATCCGATCGGCGGAGGCTGGGTCCATCGGAAGAGTGCCGAACCGTGCGACATTTCCCAAGAAGCTCGACTGGGGCGTCTGGGTGTCACCGCCCGTATTGATGTTGGCGTCCATGTCGAACTCGACGAAGCCGAAGACGGGATGGGGTCCGAAGAAGAACGGCTCGTAGACGATGTCCGACAATGCCAACATGCCGGGTGGGTTGACGAGACCGGCAAACGCGATGTCGAATCGAAAGAACAGGCCCTGGGGATGCCAACAGCCATGATAGAGGTCGATGTCGGGTTGCGCCGGTTGCCAACGACCGACGCGATGTCCGACGATGTCGGGGACGGCGTGCAGCGGAACGTCGAGGGGGCCATCGGCCCCGAGGTCCGTCCGACGCGGAGCACCGTCGCCCCAGGCATCGTAGCTGACGACGGGGGGTGGGTTCGCGCATCCGGCCGGGTCGTCGGGCTGCGGCCAGGGGGCCGGATCGGCCTGCCCCAACACCGAGTGAGGCGCGACGAGCAAACAGAGGATCGCGACGATTGTGATCGTCCGCATGTCTCGGTTCCCGTGGCCGTAGCCTGTGGTCCAAGTCCGTGCGCAGCGGCGGCGCACACAACTCCAGTCTATCGAGGTGCGCCGCCGGGAACAAGAAACGGGCACGTCGAACGGCAAGGTGTGACAGCGAATTGCCGCGAGCGTCGATCGGCGTATATGCGGCCGAGCGGGCCGAAGCGCGAGGCTATCGGGCCGAACAGGGCGGGCGTCTCGCCGCGCTCTTCGAGCCGGTGGCGAACGAGATGGCCGAATCGGCGGCCCGTCGCCACCTCGGCCTTGATGCACGCTGAGGCATCCGAGCGGCTGATAATCTCGTAACACCATAGCATCGTGGAGCTTAGGACTCGGAGATGCGCAGGGGGCGGGGCCCGGCACGGATATTGCGATATTTGTCGGCCGTGAGGCAATACCCGACCATCGAATGCAACGCGACGATGCCTGGCCTCGACGCCCCCACGGGCCTTCGATTGTCAGGAGCAGAGCCACACGCCGGCGCGTTGCGCCAAGCCGACGACTATCCGCAAGCTGACGAGCCACGACGACAAGGAGATCGAACCGTGCAAAAACGAAACAAGAGGATCCCCCTGGGCATCGCTCTGATGTCCGCCCTGTATTGTTGCTTTGTGTGTGCCACGCTGCAAGCTGACGACGGCGAGGCGGGCACGCGACTTTCCACGGAGATGCCGGATGCGAATCGGCCCGGGGATGCGGGCGGCATCAAGCTCGACGACCGACATCCTGCCGGTGGCCGACCCAGCCGCGGTGTGCCGGCCGCGTGCTGCATTCCCGTGGCCGGCACGCCCGGCGTCTGCTTGATGCTGATGCCTGCGATGTGCGGGGCCGAGGGCGGGATCTTCCAGGGGCCCGGCTCGACGTGCCAGGATCCGAACATCGGCTGCTTCGCGCCGCCAGTGGTGCCATGCTGCTTGCCCAATGGCACATGCGTCGACGCGCCCCTGTTCCTCTGCGAGGCCGAAGGCGGTCAGCCGCATCCGAACGCCGGCGGTTGCGACACGGTCACATGCGGGTCGCCGCCACCACCGGAACTCGGGGCGTGCTGCATTCAGACCAATGCGAGCCTCAACGGCTGCCTCATTCTCAACGCGCCGCTCTGCGAACTCAACGGCGGCGTCTTCCTGGGGACGGGCGTAGCCTGTGACAGCCCCGAAGTCGTTTGCCATCCCTTGCCGCTTCCGATCGGTGCATGTTGCCTCATCGGTCCGTGCGACGAGGTCATCTGCGTGGAGACGCTCCCGCAACGGTGCGAAGCGGCGGGCGGCGTGTTCGCCGGCCCCGAGACGTCCTGCGACGATCCGAACATCCCATGTCATCGCCCGCCGAACGTCGGTGCTTGCTGCGTGAACATGCCCGGCGCTCGCCACACTTGCATCATGTGGCCCGAAGATCATTGCATCGCCGAAGGCGGCCTCTTCCAAGGCCCGGGCACGTTCTGCGATGATCCGGCTCTGGACTGCTTCCAGCCCCCGCACATCGGTGCGTGCTGCATCGCCGATCCCGCCGGTGGCATGATCGTCTGCGTGATGGCTCCCGCCGAATTGTGCATCGCCGAGGGCGGCGCGTACCAGGGTGACGGCATCGGCTGCGACAACCCCGATGTTCCCTGCGGCGGTCCGATGGACATCGGTGCCTGCTGCGCGGCCGATTCGGCCGGCAACGTCGTTTGCGTGATGGCGCCGGCGCAGATTTGCATCGCCGAAGGCGGCGAGTTTCAAGGGCACGGCACGCATTGCGGCGATCCGAATATCGGCTGCGGCGGCTTGCCCCCCATGGGTGCTTGTTGCATCGCCGGTCCGGCGGGCGGCGTCATCTGCGTGATGGGCCCGGCTGACGTGTGCATTGCCGAGGGCGGCGCGTACCAGGGTGACGGCACGCATTGTGGCGATCCGAACATCGGCTGCGGCGGTTTGCCCCCCATGGGTGCTTGTTGCATCGCCGGTCCGGCGGGCGGCGTCATCTGCGTGATGGGCCCGGCCGACTTGTGCATTGCCGAGGGCGGCGCGTACCAGGGTGACGGTACGCATTGCGGCGATCCGAACATCGGTTGCGGTGGCCAGCCTACGATGGGCGCCTGCTGCATCAGCGATCCGGCGTCGGGCCAGAGCTTCTGCGTTCCCGCGGCGATGGACGAGTGCCTCGCTGCCGGCGGAGCGTTCCTCGGTCAAGGCACGCATTGCGGCGATCCGAACATCGTCTGCGGTGGCCCGCTTCCCATGGGTGCTTGCTGCATCGCCGACGCGATGGGCGGCATCATCTGCGTCATGGGTCCGGCTGACTCGTGCATCGCCGAGGGCGGCGCGTACCAGGGTAACGGTACACATTGTGGCGATCCGAACATCGGTTGCGGTGGCCAGCCCACGGTCGGTGCCTGTTGCGTCACTGATCCGATGGGCGGCATGATCTGCGTCATGGCTCCGGCCGACCTGTGCCTCGCCGAGGGCGGCGCTTATCAGGGCGACTGGATCTTCTGTGACGATCCGGCCATCGCCTGTTATCAGCCGCCGCCGAGCTTCGGTGCCTGCTGCATCGCCGATCCGTTCATCGGCGTGCCGGTGTGCGTCGAGCTTCCCGAGGAGCTTTGTGTTGCCGAGGGCGGTCAGTACCAGGGCGCAAACACGTTCTGCGACGATGCGACGATTCCGTGTGCTCCGCCTCCGCCGCCCGTGGGCGCGTGTTGCCTGGACAATGGCACCTGCCAAGAAGTGCCTTTCGATGTGTGCATCGCACAGGGCGGGATGCCCATGCCACCGAACACGCCGTGTTCCACGGTCGACTGCCTGACAGGCGGTGCGTTCGGGGCCTGCTGTGTGATGTTCCCCGGCGGCATGTCGATCTGCATCGAAATGAGCGAGGTCGAGTGCGCCGTCGAGCAGGGTCAGTTCCTCGGCGATGGAGTGTCCTGCGGTGGTCCGAACGATCCCTTCGGTCCGTGTCTCCCGTAGATCGGGCCTGAAGTCTGTGGCTCGATCGCGGGCCCAGCCCTTGTGAATCGTGGCCCAGAGACTCCGCCGCGTTGAAGAGTCCAACCCCCCGTCCCGCGTACAGGTCTCATGGCCTGCACGCGGGACAGCCTTTTAACTCGCTCTGTCGCCGGCAAGCGGCGGCTCTGGCGACGGCATTCTCCCACACCTTCTTGCCATCGTTCGGACGCATGACTACGATCTCCCTCGTTCGCTAGGGGCGCCCGTTGTGGGCTGAGATTCGGTCACCGAGCCGAAACCCTCCGAACCTGATCGCCGAGACGTGGCGAAAGGTCACGTCGAGGTGCGTAGGGAAGCGAAGACGTGTCGACCTGCACTACTCGAACACCGTTCCACCACAACGCCTCGCGAACGAGAATCAACCGGAACGGCTCCGATCAGAGCCGCGACCGTCAGGGAGCGTCCGCGCCCGGATGCGAGGGGCCGATGCGAGATCGCTCGGGCCCATGCGTGATGATCGATGCCGGGTTCGCGCCGGCCCGCGTGCCTTGCTTGATGCCGGGATCGTGCCGGCCCGCGTGCCTTGCTTGATGCCGGGATCGCCCCGGTGTTGCGTGGGATGATTGATGCAAGATCGCTTTGGCCCGCGTGCGATGATAATGCCGGGATCGTGCCGGCTCGCGTGCAATCATAGATGTTCGATCGCCTTGGCCTGCGCCAAGTGATCGACGACGGATCGCCCGGCCTTGCGCTTGATGGTCGATGCCGGATCGCCCGGGCGTGTGTTCGATGATCGATGCCGGGATCGTGCCGGCCCGCGTGCAATGACTGCCGCGGATCGCCCGGGCGTGTGTTCGATGATCGATGCCGGGATCGTGCCGGCCCGCGT
>CAYYPB010000062.1:0-10334 GCA_964473405.1 uncultured Planctomycetaceae bacterium | reverse complement strand
GGAAGGTGACCGCCGTCAACGAGTCGGCCTACTGGTTCAACGCCAAGATGCGGGCGGTCATGGGGTCGAACCTGAACATGACGCGCACGCCGGACTGCCACTTTGCCGCCGAAGCGCGGCACAACGGCACGAAGATGTGGGTGTTCGCGCCGGACTTCAACCAAGTCGCCAAATACGCCGACGAGTGGGCCGCGATCAACGCCGGCCAGGACGGCGCCTGGTGGATGGCCGTCAACCACGTCCTGCTCAAAGAGTTCCATCACGACAAACAGTCGCCGTATTTCATCGACTACACCAAGAAGTACACCGACGCGCCGGTGCTCGTCGAACTGACCGAAGAAGGCAAAGTCCATCGCCCCGGCCAGTGCATGCGGGCCAACCGCCTAGCCGACTACAAGGATGTCGAGCACGGCGACTGGAAGTTCCTCATGTGGGACGCCAAGGCCGGCAAGCCCAAGATGCCCAAGGGCAGCGTCGGTTTCCGATGGGCCAACGACGAAAAAGAACAGGGCAAGTGGAACCTCGAGCTCAAGGACGGCAAGGACGACAGCGAAATCGATCCAACCTTGACCTTCCTCGATGGCAGCGACGAAGTCGTCAACGTGAGCTTCGACGATTTCGGTGAAGGCACGACGATCCTGCGCGGCGTTCCCGCCAAGCGCATCAAGACCGCCGACGGAAAGTCGGTTCTTGTCGCGACGATCTATGACGTGCTGATGGCACAGTACGGCGTGACGCGCGGCCTGCCCGGCGACTATCCGAAGAGCTACGACGACGACTCGCCCTACACGCCCGCCTGGTCCGAGAAGTACACCGGCATGGGTCGCGAGATGCTGCTGCGGTTCGCTCGCGAGTGGGGAACGACCGCCGAACTGACGCAGGGCAAGTGTACGATCATCATCGGGGCCGGCATCAACCACTGGTATCACAACAACCTGATGTACCGCGCCGGCATCCACGCGCTGATGTTCTGCGGTTGCGTCGGTGTCAACGGCGGCGGGCTGGCCCACTACGTCGGCCAAGAGAAGCTGGCTCCCGGAGAGTCCTGGGGCGCGATCGCGCTCGGCAAGGACTGGTACCCGCCCTCACGGTTGCAGAACGCGCCGTCTTGGCACTATGTGCATACGGATCAGTGGCGCTACGAGAAGGCGTTCACGGATTATCACACGGTCCCGCCCGGCCAGAAGCCCGGTTCGCTGGCTCAGGGCCACACGATGGACGTTCAAGTCCAGGCCGTGCGGAACGGTTGGCTGCCCTTCTATCCGCAGTTCAACAAGAACTCGATCGACGTCGTGGCCGAGGCCGAGGTCGCCGGTGCCGACAACGATGAGAAGATCGTGCAGTGGACCGTCGACCAGCTCAAAGAGAAGAAGCTGCAATTCTCGGTCGAGGATCCCGACGCTCCGGAGAACTGGCCGCGGGTCTGGTTCATCTGGCGCGGCAACGCCCTGATGTCCAGCGCCAAGGGCCACGAGTACTTCCTCAAGCACTATCTCGGCACGCACACAAACGCGATTGCCGAGGATATGGCCGAAGGGTGTGTCAAGGAGGTCAAGTGGCACAAGGACGCGCCGCAGGGCAAGATGGACCTGGTCGTCGACCTCAACTTCCGGATGGACACGTCGGCGTTGTATTCCGACATCGTCCTGCCGGCGGCGACGTGGTACGAGAAGGCGGACCTGAACTCGACGGACATGCACAGCTTCATCCACCCGCTGGCCGAGGCGGTGCCGCCGTGTTGGGAGTCCAAGAGCGACTGGAAGATCTTCCAGACGATCGCCCAGAAGTTCTCCGAGTTGGCCGAGAAGCACTTCCCCGAGCCGGTTCGCGAGATCGTCGCCGTGCCGCTGGCGCATGACTCGCCCGCGGAGATATCCCAACCGTCGATCAAGGGTTGGATGGAAGGCGAAGTCGAGGCGATTCCCGGCAAGACCATGCCGGGACTGAAAATTGTTTCGCGCGACTACAAGAACCTCTACAAGCAGTACAACTCGTTCGGCCCCAAGGCCCGCGACAACGGCCTTGGTGCCCACGGTACGCACTACGCGATCAAGGACCACTACGAAGAGGAACTCGATCGGCTGCCCACCCAGAGCTGGAACGGCAACACTTACTTGTCGCTGGAAGAAGACGAGGACGTCTGCAACATCGTCTTGCGCTTCGCCACGGTCACCAACGGCGAGCTGGCCTACCGCTCCTACAAGAACATGGAGAAGCGTGTCGGCCTGCCGCTGGCCCAGCTCGCCGAGAGATCACGAGCGGTCACGCTCAGTTACAAGGACATCCAATCGCAGCCGCGCCGTTTCATCAACAGCCCGATGTGGTCGGGCCTGATCGAAAACGGCCGGGCCTATTCGCCGTTCACCTACAACGTCGAGGCGAACGTTCCGTGGCGCACGCTGACCGGCCGGCAGCATTTCTACCTGGATCACGAGGGCTACTTGCAGTTCGGCGAGCATGTGCCGACCTACAAGCCCAAGCCGTTGCCGACCCAGTACGCCGACTTGCGGTTCAGCAAGGAAGTCGGCAACACGATGATGCTCAACTACCTGACCCCGCACGGGAAGTGGCACATCCACTCGACCTACGGGGACAATGAGCGAATGACCACGTTGTCGCGCGGCGTCGAGCCGTTGTGGCTCAATCACAAGGATGCCGCCGAGTTGGGCATCAAGGACAACGACTGGGTCGAGGCGCACAACGATCACGGCGTGGTTGTCACGCGAGCGGTCGTCAGTGCTCGGATTCCGCGTGGCATCTCGATCCAATACCACTCGCCGGAGCGGACCTATTCGGTCCCGAAGTCTCCGATTCGTGGATATAAGCGTGCCGGTGGACACAACAGCCTGAACCGTACTCGGCTCAAGCCGACGTTGATGATGGGCGGGTACGGGCAGTTCACCTACCACTTTAACTACTGGGGTCCGACCGGGGTGAACCGCGACACGCACATTCTCGTGCGCAAGTGCCCCGATCTGAAATGGTAAGCCTGGAGCTTTTCGGCCATGAATGTACGCGCCCAGATATCAATGGTGTTTCACCTGGACAAGTGCCTCGGTTGCCACACTTGCAGCGTTGCCTGCAAGAACATCTGGACCGACCGCAAAGGCACGGAGTACATGTGGTGGAACAACGTTGAAACGAAGCCCGGCACCGGCTATCCGTCGACCTGGGAAGACCAGGACAAGTACCAAGGCGGCTGGGAGAAGAAGAACGGTTCGATCAGCCTGAGGTCCACGAGCAAGACGCGGCTCATCCCCAACATCTTCCACAACCCGCACATGCCCAGCATGGACGACTACTACGAGCCGTGGACTTACGACTACCAGAACCTGTTCAACGCCCCCGAGGGCCCGGACCAGCCGACCGCCCTGCCGATCTCCCGTGTCACGGGCAAATACATCGATGTCAAGTCCGGCCCCAACTGGGACGACGACTTGAGCGGTTCGCCGATCTACGCCGAGAATGACCCCAACCTCGCGGGCCTCTCCCAGCAGGAGCGTGAGCAACTGTCCGCCATCGAGCGGTTGGTTTTCTTCTACTTCCCGCGCATCTGCAATCACTGTCTCAACCCCGGCTGCGTCGCATCGTGTCCATCGGGCGCGTTGTACAAGCGCGGTGAGGACGGCATCGTCCTACTCGACCAGAAGCGCTGCCGCGCGTGGCGATCGTGTGTCGCGGCATGCCCCTACAAGAAGACGTATTACAACTGGCATACCGGCAAGTCGGAGAAGTGCATCCTCTGCTTCCCGCGCGTCGAGACCGGCCAGGCTCCGGCGTGCTTCCATTCTTGCGTCGGGCGCATTCGCTACCTCGGCGTGCTGCTCTATGACGCCGATCGCATCGAGGAGGTCTCCAACCTGCCCGACGACGAGTTGGTCGAGGGCCAAAGGTCGTACATCCTCGATCCGAACGATCCGCATGTCATCGCCGAGGCCCGAAAGAACGGTGTCCACGAATCGATGATCGAATCGGCTCGCAAGTCGCCCGTTTACCAGTTCGTCAAGGTCTGGAAGATGGCTCTGCCGGCACACGTTGAATACCGCACGCTGCCGATGCTCTTCTATGTCCCGCCGATGTCACCCGTCATGGCGACGCAGAAGGACAAGACGGTCGAACACGTCAGCGACAATCTGTTCCACGATATCGAGGACTCGCGCGTCCCGCTGAAGTTCCTGGCCAATCTCTTCGGAGCGGGCCACGAAGGCAAGCTGCTCTACGCCCTCAAGAAGCAGAAGGCCGTTCGCTGGCTTCGCCGGGCCAAGACCGTCGGCGATGTCTCGATGGAAACCGCCGAACAAATGTTGCGCGAGGCGGATTGCACGCCCAAAGAAGCGCAGGCGATCTACAAGCTCACCTCGCTCTGCACGTTCGACGATCGATTCGTCATTCCTCCGGCGCATCGCGAAGAGGCCATCGAGATGACCGAAACAACGCACGAGCATCGGCAGAGTACCGGCTTCGGCTTCCTAGCCGGCCCGCGAAGGGGGCTGTGATGTCGCCCGAGTGCGCGATTCACGATCATCTGGCCTGCCTGTTCGCCTACCCCGTCGAGGGCCACGGCGAGCGGATGGAGGCATGCCGAGAGGCTGTGTCGCGGGAGTATCCCGAAGCGGCGGAGCATCTGGCCTCGCTGGCCGAACGGACGAGCGACCTGACACTCGAAGGCAAGCAGGAGCTTTTCTCGAAAACTTTCGAGTTGAACCCCGTGTGCAGTGCCGAGGTGGGCTGGCATCTGTTCGCCGAGAACTACGAGCGCGGCACGTTCATGGTCTGGATGCGAGCCCAGTTGCGTGAGTTCGGCCTGAGAGAATCCACCGAGTTGCCCGACCACCTGACACATGTGCTGCCCGCCCTCGGTAGGATGGCCAAAGCCGACGCGGAGGAGTTTTCCGCGACGTGCGTGCTGCCGGCGCTGGACCGGATGCTGGCCAGCCTCAAGGACAAAGACAACCCGAACGAAGACGCCCTGCGCGCGGTGCGTAGCGTACTCGTCGCACGGCATGGCGAGGCCCGACCCGGCTCGCTGCCGCTGCCAATCGTGCAACAGTATGGCGATTCCCTCATTCTTCTGGATGGACGATAGAGATGGACACCGCTCAACAATACCTCGATGAACTGCTGTTCGCGGTCCTGCCATATATGGCGCTGCTGATCTTCTTCGTGGTGACGATCCAACGTTACCTTACGCAGAAGTTCAGCTATTCCAGCCTGTCGTCGCAGTTCCTCGAGAACGAGCAACACTTCTGGGCGCTGGTCCCGTTTCACTACGGCATCATCGTCGTCCTCGTGGGCCATGTGGTGGCCTTCCTGCTGCCGAGTTGGATTCTCGGCTGGAATAGCCATCCGATCCGTCTCTATGTCCTCGAGATCACCGCGCTCGTCTTCGGGTTGTTGACCCTCTTCGGGTTGGTGAGCATCCTCTGGCGGCGTCTCACCAACGTGAAGGCCCGCACGGTCACGAGTTGGGCGGACTGGGTTCTCTACATCCTGCTCACGATCCAAGCGATCGCCGGCATCTACACGGCCGTGTTGTATCCGTGGGGTTCGTCCTGGTTTGCCGCCTCGGCGACGCCGTATCTCTGGTCGATTCTCACGCTGAATCCCGACATCAACTACGTGATCGCGATGCCGTTCATGGTGAAGTTGCACATTGTGAACGCCTGCCTCGTCATCGGGTTCTTCCCGTTCACGCGGCTCGTCCACATTTTGGTGATTCCCAATCCATACCTGTGGCGAAAGCCGCAGGTCGTGCGATGGAACTGGATTCCGAACGCGCTGCGCGGCAGTCGGAGGTGAGGTCGTCGTCGGCCGCGTCGGCGGCCTCCTTGATGTGCCTGCGAGCCGACGTGCCGCATGCATTGTCGTGGTGCCAGGGTAGCTGAATCATGGAAGTCAAAAACAAAGCGACCAGTATTGATCTCTTCACGTTCAGGACGCCGCAGATGCGCGCGTTCCATATGTCGTGGTTCGCGTTCTTCCTGTGCTTCTTCGCCTAGTTTGGCATCGCGCCGCTGATGGCCGTGGTCCGAGAGGAACTCTCTCTCACCAAGGAGCAAATCGGCAACACGATCATCGCCTCGGTTGCGATTACGATTCTGGCGCGGCTGATCATCGGCTGGCTGTGCGACAAGGTCGGGCCACGAATCAGCTACACCGTGCTGCTGATCGTCGGTTCGATCCCCGTCATGGCGATCGGCTTCGCGCACGAGTACACCAGCTTCCTGATGTTCCGGCTGGGCATCGGTGTGATCGGGGCGTCGTTTGTTATTACTCAATACCACACGTCCGTGATGTTCGCGCCCAACTGCGTCGGCACGGCCAATGCAACTTCAGCGGGATGGGGCAACCTCGGCGGCGGCGTGACGCAGATGATCATGCCCCTCGTCTTTGCCGCTTTTGTCGGGTTGGGATTCGCCGATCCGCAGGCGTGGCGTTTGTCGATGGTGGTGGCGGGTGCCGTTTGCTTCTGCGTGGGTATCGCCTACTACTTCTTCACGACCGATCTGCCGAACGGAAACTTCAAGGAACTGCGAGCATCGGGCGAGATCAATCCCGAAGAGAAGAAGGCTCACTCTTTCTGGCTAGCGGCTAAGGACTACCGCGTCTGGGCTCTGTTCGTCATCTACGCCGCCTGTTTCGGCATCGAACTGACCATCAACAACATCGCCGCCATCTACTACATGGACTACTTCGACCTGGGCCTCAAGACCGCCGGCTTGGTCGCGGGCCTGTTTGGTTTGATGAACATCTTCGCCAGGACGCTGGGTGGTTTCATCAGCGACCAGTTCGTCGTCAAGGGCGGGCTGAGCGGACGCGTGCGGTGGCTCTTCCTCGCCCTACTGATCGAGGGAATCGCGCTGCTCTTCTTCTCGCAGATGAAGATCCTTGCCCTGGCGATTCCCGCCATGATCGTCTTCAGCCTCTTTGTACAGATGTCCGAAGGAGCCACCTACTCCATCGTCCCCTTCATCAACAAGAAGGCGCTCGGTTCGGTCGCCGGGATCGTTGGAGCGGGCGGGAACATGGGCGCAGTCTGTGCGGGATTCCTCTTCCGTTCGGAGGCCCTGAGCTATCCACAAGCGCTGGCGATTCTGGGTGTCGCCGTCGGTGCATGTGCCTTCTTCGCGTTCTTTGTGAGATTCTCCCCCGCACAGGAAACCGCAGCCGCCGAAGAGTTCGACAGGGCAATGGCTAAGCGACGCGAAGAGCGCAAGGATCGCGTGCCGCTTCGACACCTCATCCCGGGGATGCGACACCTACGGCCCATGGACGCCTTGCGCATCTATCTGGGGCTCGCGCTCTCGCTGAAGGGAATCTACTTCATCACGAACATGGCCGAGCTCGAGGGAACCTTGAGTGAGGGTCTCGGCCAGGGGCAGACGATGCTGGCCTGGTTGGTGGTGTTCGCCCACATCATCGGCGGAGCGTGCCTGGCGCTCGGTTTCGTGACGCGCATCGCGGCGGGGCTGAACGCGATCGTCTTGGCTGGAGCTGTCGTCGTTGCGTTGACCGCAGCCACAGCGGAGACGAGCTTGCTGGGTTCGGACGTGAACTTCCAGTTCGCTGCGTTTGTACTCTTCTCGCTATTACTGCTCGTCTGGCGTGGAGCCGGCCCGCTTTCCCTGGATCACCTGGTTCGCATCGACTCGGAGAAGGAACCGGAGATCGGATAGTCCTCCCGTCCGCCGCGCCGGCGTTGCCGGTTTCGCATGAAAGCGGCACTGCGGGATCGAAATAGCAACGGAGCCCCACGAGGGACACGCAATCATGAGCAAACTCGAACGCTGGGATGTCGAAGACAAGCAGTTCTGGGAGAGCACCGGCAAGGGCATTGCCACCAAGAATCTGATCATCTCCATCCCGAACCTGCTGTGCGGATTCTCCGTTTGGCTCTATTGGGGGATGCTCGCCAAGATCATCCAGCGCGTACACTTCGCCAACCCGGATATTTTCAACTTCGTCTGGGGCAACGATGGACAGCCGTACGAGGACAAGGCCTATCGCGCAGTGCTCTTCACGTTGCCTGCTGTAGCGGGCCTCGTCGGAGCCACGCTTCGCATCCCCAACTCGTTCATGATCGCGATCTGCGGCGGTCGCAACGTCAAGTTCATGACGACGATCATGCTGATCGTTCCGGCCCTCCTCGCCGGTTTCGCGTTGCAGAATCCGGATGTCTCGTTCGAGTACCTCATCCTGCTGGCCTGTCTCTCGGGTGTTGGTGGCGGCGCGTTCGCCTCTTCGATGTCCAACATCAGCTTCTTCTTCCCCAAGCGAATGCAGGGCCTCTCCCTCGGCCTCAACGCCGGCATCGGGAACTTCGGCGTCAGCGTGATGCAGTTCCTGATCCCCTTCGCCATCACCTTCGGCATGTTCGGCGAGTTCGGCGGCGAGCCACACAGCTACACCACCAAGGCCGGCGAAACGGTCAACGTCTGGGTGCAGAACGGGGCGATGGTCTGGGTGCCGATCATGGCGGTTCTCGCCGTGCTGGCCTTCTTCCTGATGAACAACCTGCCGCAGCACAAGTGCGGCCCCACGCCGGTGGCAATCGGGAAATACCTCTGGCTGCAGTTCCTCGGATTCGTTGGCGCCGCGGCTGGCGTGTTCCTGTTGCTCCTGCCCAAGTATGTTTCCGACTTTCCGATACCCACGCTGCTCTGGACGTTCATCGTCCTGGTGGTTGCCGTTATCGTCACGCTCAGCGTCATGAAGTTCTTGACGCCCAAGACCATCAGGGAGCCGCTGAACGACCAGTTCGCGATCTTCAAGAACAAGCACAACTGGGTGATGACCTGGCTCTATGTGATGACCTTCGGCTCGTTCATCGGCTATGCCAACGCCTTCCCGAAGCTCATCGATGACGTATTCAACGTGAGCGGAGCGATCAAGACCTCGAACTACATCTGGATTGGTGCCGGCGTCGGGGCACTTATTCGCCCGTTGGGCGGCTGGCTCTCGGACAAGTTCGGCGGTGCCCGCGTCACTCAGTGGGATACATGGATCATGGTCGCGGCAACGATCACGGCCGGATATATCGTCAGCAAAGCACGCGGATCAGAGGATCCCGGTTCGCTGTTCATCCCGTTCCTCATCACGTTCATCGTCCTCTTCGCAACCACGGGCATCGGCAACGGCTCGACCTTCCGCATGATCCCGATCATCTTCTCAAAGGAACAGGCCGGGCCGGTCCTCGGTTGGACGTCGGCCATCGCCGCCTACGGTGCGTATCTGATCCCCAAGATCGTCGGCACGCAGATCAAGGCAGAGACGCCTGAATACGCGTTGTACGGATTCGCCGGATACTACGTGACCTGCCTCGCGGTTAACTGGTGGTTCTACGCCCGGAAGAACGCTGAAATCAAGTGCTGAGTGACGTCATGCGAAACCGAAATGTAACCGTGGTGCTGCTGATCGGGATGGTGTTCAGCCTGGCTGCCCTCGTGGCCGGCAACAACAGCTTGCGCCTGCCCGACAACCATCAGGGCTACGCACCAGAACAGCCGATCGCGTTCTCGCACCGACTTCACGCCGGCGAGTTGCAGGTCGACTGCCTCTATTGCCACTTCGGCGCTGAGACGAGCCGGCATGCCGGCATCCCCGCTGCGAGCATCTGCATGAACTGTCACAAGTTCGTCACGACAACGCTCGGCGCACTCCGCGCCGAGGACGAGTTGGCCACGGAAGAAGAACGCAAGGCCAACCGCATCGTCTCGCCCGAGATCCAGAAGATCTACGACGCACTGGCTCTCGACGAGGAAATGAACCCCATCCCCAATCGCGAGACCAAGCCGATCGAATGGATCAAGATCCACAACTTGCCGGACTTTGTTTACTTCGACCATCGTGCGCACGTGAGAGCGGGCGTCGCCTGCCAGCGTTGTCACGGTGCCGTCGAGACGATGGAACGCGTTTCCCAGGTCGGGGATCTGCGCATGGGGTGGTGTGTCAACTGTCATCGGTCGGTCAATAAGAGCGGCATCGGCGGCCAGCGCGTCCACGCTCCGATCGACTGCGCAACGTGTCACTACTAGGAGCCTGCGGCGGTCATGTCCGACAAGCAGACGAAACGCTATTGGATGAGCTTGGAGCAGCGCGACGGCGATGAAGCCGACATGCGCGCCGCCGGGCAGGAGTTCACCGAGACGCCGTGGCGCACGCCCGGGCCGTTCAGTCGGCGCGGCTTCCTCAAGGTGGCCGGGTTCACGTTCGCCGGCGCGATGGCAGGCGCAGCAGGCTGCAATCGGGCTCCCGTACGGAAAGCGATCCCACTGCTCGACCAGCCCGAGGGGGTCATTCCAGGTCGCGCCAACACCTACGCGCCCACCGGCGCG
>CAYYPB010000061.1:0-10334 GCA_964473405.1 uncultured Planctomycetaceae bacterium | reverse complement strand
TTCTGCAGGCTGCTCGAGAGAGGTGTGCGCTACTCTGTGCGGTACGGCTCGTCCCGGCGCGCCGGGAAAGCCCGCGGCTCTTCCACTGGTGGCGATGAAGCCAGCGTCGAACGGACGCAAAGTGGCAACATCGCCCCTGCAGGGACGAATCCGACCTATTGGATCAGCTATTGAGAAACCGGAAGGAAGTGCATCGCGAACCGCGCCGTCGATCCAACGGACAGGCTCGCTTGGGAGAGCATGAGGAAAGCGGGTGGGTATTCCTCAAGGCCCTCCAACCGGGCTCAGTCACATTCTTGCCGCCCACGGGTGTCAGTCAAGGTCTGTTCGGTAGTTTTTTGTGGCACACCGGATTGGCGTACTCCGCCAACTGCCTTTCCGCAACGATCACCCCTGGGCCCGCTACGGGGTTATCCCTATCAGCAACCAGGAAATCGTCTTGGCGTTGAATACGGCATGAACGAGAATCACCAGCGTGAGCGAGCCCGACTTCACATAGACGTAGCCCAGGACGACGCCGAACAGCATCAGCGATGCGACGTTCTGGTACAGCGGCATGTGGATGAGGCCGAACATGAAGCCGCTCGCGATGATTCCCATCCACTGCGACCCGGACCAACGGCTGATCGCCGGCAGGAGGAGTCCTCGGAACAGCAACTCTTCGGCGACCGGGGCCAGGATCACGGCGCTAGCGATCGCCGAATACACAGCCCAGGCCGGGGTCGTTTCGTCGAGCAGCGTCGTGATCGTCGCGTGCGACTCCAGTTGGACTCCGAACTCCGTTAGCAGGAAGCGCATCCCATGCAACATCACGACGCAGGCAGGCCACACGGCGATGTACACGGCCACGGATCGCACGATCTGCATGGGAAACGACGTTAGCGTCAGTCCCCAACCTCGCAGGCCACCCCGAAAGCAGCGATGGCCGAGAGCCAGGAGGATCGCTATGTTGCAGAGGCTTCCGCCCAAGCCCAAGAGAGTCTGTGTCGGACCGGCGACGATCTGGACGGCCGGCTGCGATGCGGATTGCGACGCCGAGGCCGGTCCGAGCGTCGCTAGGAGCGTGTAGAATAGCGAGGGCAGGATCCAAAACGCACAGATCGCAAGCCCCAAGTCGGCCGGCTGGATGTCGTGCTGTCGAGGAGCACCCAGGTGCAGTGCGCGAGCCCAGCCGCCGCGCAGACTCAGGCCAATCATCGTGGCGCATACGACGAGCGACCCTGCCGCGAGGATCGACCATTCGGCTTGTTCGAGCGGCGTCAGATCGGACCAGAGCATGATGGGCACAATACTGGATAGGATCGTCGAGACCAAACGCGGCGAGGTGGCCGAGCGCAGACGGCTGAGCCCACTCGCCGCGCTGCGGTCTGAGATCGCCGCGGTTTCTCCGGCGCGTGACTTCTATGCGGCTGTGACCCAGCCAACCGACGGCATCCGCCTGATCGCCGAAATCAAAAAGGCCTCCCCATCGGCGGGGCTCATTCGCGAGGACTTCGACCCCGTCGCGATGGCGCGTCTGTACGAGGCCGCCGGCGCGTCGGCGCTCAGCGTTCTCACCGACGGGCCCTACTTTCAGGGCGATCTGTCTTACGTCGCCGCCGCAAAGGACGCCGTCTCGCTGCCCGTCCTACGCAAGGACTTCATCATCGACGCGTATCAAATCCACGAGAGTCGAGCCGCCGGTGCCGATGCCGTGCTGCTGATTGCAGCCGTGCTGACGCCGGAGCAAGTCGATGCGTGGAGTCGACAGGCGGCCGAGTTGGGCATGTCGTCACTCATCGAGGTACACGACGCCGCCGAACTGGAGGCCGTTCGACCGTTTGCGGAACCCTCGCGGCGGGCGATCCTCGGCATCAACAACCGCGATCTGCACAAGCAGGTGACGGACTTGAACACGACGCGCCGGCTCGCGGCCCTCGTGGACAACGGCCGGCCATACGTCACCGAGAGCGGCATCAAGACGCGGCAGGATGTCGTGCTAGCAATCGATTGCGGTGCGATGGCCATGCTCGTCGGCGAGACGCTGATGCGAGAGGCGGATCCTGCCGCCAAGATCCGCGAGTTGCTTGAGAACCAAGCCGGGCTGCAGTGAGGCGTCGCGTGAGAGTAGAGTGGATCGCCGATCCGCCAAACGGCAAGCCGCTTGGGCACGAACTCGCTACGATCTTGCGTGGCCGTGGTCGGCCCGCTGTCCACAGACTGGCGTTGCCCACTGGCCGAATGTAGAACAACTTCTCATGGACGACCGTCACCGTTCGCGGACATCCGCCCCCCTGCTTGTCGAGACCGCGGCCGCACTCCGCGTGCACGTTGCGGAGGCTCGTGACGCCGGGCGGCGCATCGGGTTCGTCCCCACGATGGGGGCCCTGCACGCGGGGCACATCAGCCTTATCAACGCCGCTGTGGAGAACGGCGATGACACGGTCGTCAGTATCTACGTCAACCCGACGCAGTTTGCTCCCGGCGAAGACCTGGACAAGTACCCGCGACCCCTGGAGGTGGACCTCCAGGCGTGTCGCGATGCCGGCGTTGACCTGATCTTCACGCCTTCGGATGCCGAGATGTACGCGCCCGGCGACGAAGCACGCGTCCGGCCCGGCCCGTTGGCGGTGCCGCTTTGTGGCGCGTTTCGCCCCGGTCATTTCGAAGGCGTCTGCACCGTGGTCGCCCGGTTGTTCGAGATGGTGAAACCCGATATTGCTTACTTCGGGCAGAAGGATGCGCAGCAGGCGTTGGTCATTCGGCAGATGGTCGAGAATCTTCGGATGCCCGTGGCCATCGACGTGCGGCCGACCGTGCGCGAGGCCGACGGGCTGGCCCTGTCCAGCCGCAACGCCTACCTGTCGCCCGACGAACGGCAACGAGCCCTGTGCTTGCACGCGGCATTGAGCGTCGGCCGAGACCTGCTCCTTGCCGGTGGGCGGGACCTGGGGCGAATCGACGAGGCCATGCGGCACACGGCGATCGAGATCGGCTCCACCCCCGAGGCTCCCGTTGAGATCGACTACCTCACGGTCGTCGATGCCCAGACGCTCGAGGCTCCCCAGTCTCCCCGCGGCCCGTGGCTGCTGGCGGGGGCGATCCACATCGGCCAAACGCGATTGATCGACAACGTCGTCGTGGACCTGTCTGCCGATACTGAATAGGATTTGGTTGTGGCACCGACGTGCCGGACGATACGAAACGGAACCCCTTCTATGTACCCCACACTCTTCAAGTTGCCGTTCCTGCCGGAGTGGCTGGCCGACATCAAGAGCTACGGCGTGATGATGATGATCGCCTTTCTCACCGGCATCTGGCTGGCCTGTCGGCGTGCCTATCGCTCGCAGGGCAACCCCGACACCGTGCTCAACGTCGGTTTCATCGCGTTGGTCTTCGGCGTCATCGGCTCGCGGGCTATGTATGTGCTGCACTACTGGGAAACGCGCTTCGCCAATCAGCCCAACCCGATCACCAGCGTGTTCGACATCCGCGCCGGCGGTCTCGAGTTCTGGGGTGGGCCCGTCCTGGTCATCCCCGTCGTGCTGCTGTACCTTCGATTCATCGCCAAGACATCGGCCCGGTGGTATGCCGACATGGTGATTCCCTCGCTGGCCTGGGGGCTTGCGATCACGCGGCTTGGCTGCTTTCTCAACGGATGCTGCTGGGGAGCGGTCTGTCTCGCGGAGGACACCGAGGGTGACATCCATCGTCAAGCTTCGGTTCCCTGGGCGGTGCGGTTTCCCTACGGGAGCCCGGCCATGTCGCAGCAATACAAGTTCGGTCAACTCTCGCTGCCGAAGGAACTCATCCTAAGGCTGCCATCGGGCGAGAGTCTCCCGGTCAGCGGCGGGCCCTTGCAGGCCCTCGTCGCGGACGAGGGGCAGACGCGCAAACAACTCATAGCCGAGCGAGAGTCTGCCCATCAAGCGTACAGACAGGCGCTGCAGAAGGCGGCCGACAAGGGCGTCGTCGGGCCGCTCGATGCCGCGATGAAGCTTGCCGACAAGAGGCTGCTGGCCTACGACTCGACGGAGCAGGGCTATGTGCATACGCGCTGCCGCAAGCTCGGCCTGGAGCCGGAGCAGTTGCTGCAACTCGCGCTGCACTATCGCTCGCAGCCGGTCCACCCGGCGCAACTCTACGCGGTCATCAACGGGTTCATCATCTGTTTTGTGCTGTCGACGCTGTTCTACTACCGCAAGCGACACGGGATTGTGCTGGGCTGGTTCCTTATCCTCTATTCCATCTCTCGCGTGTTTCTGGAGATGATCCGCCAGGACAATCCGCTCGACACCGGCGGCGTGACGATCTCTCAGGCGATCAGCGTCGCCACGTTCTCAGCGGGGGTTCTCTGGCTCGTGGTGATGCACCGCCTGCCACAGTTCAGTCCGCGGGCCATGCCCTACGTCGAGCCCGAGGAAGAGGCCCCGCCCCCCAAGAGACGCAAGGGCAAGTCGTAGGATCGCCACGCTCAGCCCCCGGCTCTGCGGGGGGGAATCGCCGGCGATGCCATCATCCCCGATCCGGCCAACCCCCGGCGAAGCCGAGGGCTGAGGGTGACGACGAGGGGGCATCCTTCGACCTCGTCTCGCTTGTCAAGGTCTATGGCGGCTTTCCGACGACGGGAAACCCCGGCCTTGCGGATCGCAACCCCGACCCGGAAATCAACGGCACGGTGCTGGACGGCGACATCAACGGCGACGACGCCGGATTCAACAACTACAGCGACAACTGCTTCGTCGTCGTCAGTGCAGCATCAATAGGCTCTCTTGACGCACGTCAGACCGTCCTCGACGGTTTCACAATCCGCGGTGCGCAGCAAAATGGCGTTTTCAACGATGCCAGCCTCTTGACCTACGAAAACCTCCTGATCACCGAGAACCAGTGGGCCACGAACACCCCGGACTACATCACCGGCGCGGGCATGCTCTGTGACAACAACTCGGATGTCGTCGTCACGAATACGATCTTTCGGAACAACCGTCTTGTCGGGCCTGTCGGCGCTTGGGGCGGCGGTGCGGCCGTGGCCGCCCAGAACGGCTCGGACATGACCATGACCGACTGTCTGTCTGATCGAAGACAACCTCAGTGACATCCAGTTCGCCTGGGGCGGTGGAATCTACTCGACGGGCGGATCGCCTGCCCTGCGCCGCTTGCGAAGGGCCAAGGCCAGGCCGACCGCCGCGAACCAGGCGCTTGCTGGCTCGGGCACGGGCTGGAGGGTCCAGTTGATATGACCGTTGCCCGTAGAAAGAAGATCGGGGCTGCCGCCATGGTTGACCAGTCGCATGGCATACCTGAGGAAGTAGGTTCTACCCCCATTGAGCAACAGCGTGTCGTCGATCGTGAACGTGTGGGCGGGTGGATCTCCAATGATCCCCAGCGCCCGCTGCTCGTTGGCGTAGATGACGGACGACGGATTCAGCGCCAGCACGCCAAACTCGAGTTCTACTTCGCGATCCCCCGGCGGCATGAAGTACGAGAAACTCGCATCTATCCCGAGCAAGAGGTCGGCGCCGGTTTGGACCCACACGGCCCCCCCTGCGCTCGCGGAGAATCGTTGAGAGTTTCCTTGGGCTTGGAGTCCTGCATCCAGGCGAAAGGAGCCCGTCCCGGCACCCGGTTGCCACACATAGTCAAAAGCTCCAGTTGCGGCCGAAATGCCCAACTGGGCCTCGAACACGGTTTGGAATGGGTTCATCACCGTGACGCTGAACAGGCTGTCCGATTCATCGTTGAGCGTGTCGTGGACGCCCGCCCCCAAATCCCACTGCGGAATCGTGAGAATCTCGGTTGCATGACCAGAAGGAGTCCACCACAAGATGGCCGGCAGCAGATAGCAAGCAGCACAACGTCGCAACATGAGTCCACCCGTCGTTATCGAACGCATGGCATTATACGACGAGAGGTTGAAGGAAACAAGCCTCCGAAACGGTCGGGGGCGTGAGAACGGGCCCAACGGGCCTTTCGGACGGCAATGGGAATCGCACCGGGGTAGCGGGCTCCGCTTTCTTGCGCCCCTGTCCCGGTGTGTGGTCGGTTCGCGCGACTTGCTGGGAGACTACGCTCTAGAAACTTTCGTTTATTGTCATCATTGGCTCTACCGAACCGGTCGCCATATGCGTATCATCCCATCCGTCGTCGGACTTCTTGCAGGTGCGAGTTGCCAGCGATGCGAAACCAGCCCGCCGAAACACGGTCTCCCAAACAGACTTGCTACGTGTGTCAATTTATAGAGGCGCGGCTGCGCCGCTTGCGAAGGAGCAAGGCCAAGCCGCACGCCGCGAGACAGGCGCTCGACGGCTCTGGCACCGGCTCAAGCGTGAAGTTGATGTAGCCGTTTCCCGTGGACAGAAGATCGGGGCTGCCGCCAAAGTTGATGAGGCTCATGTCATGTCTCAAACGAAAGATACTGCCCGCCGACAAGAGAATCTGATCGTCGATCATGAACGTACCAGTCGGTGGATCCCCGATCATGCGCAACGCGCGCTGCTCGTTCGCGTACACGACCGACGACGGATTCACAGTCAATACAACGAAGTTGAGATGCGCCTCGCGATCCCCCGGAGGCATGAAGTACGAGAAGCTTGCATCTATGCCGAGGATGAGATCGACGCTGCCCTGGACCCACACCGCCCCCCCCGCAGCCGAGGAGAACCGTTGAGCACTCCCTTGGGCCTCGAGAACTCCATCCAGACGAAAGGTGCCCGCTCCAGCATCCGGCTGCCAAGCGTAGTCAAGAGACGCGGTTGCCGTCGAGGCTCCCAACTGCGCGTCGAACACGATCTGGAGTGGATTCACGACCACGACACTGATCTGGCTGTCCGATTCGTCGGTGAGCGAATCGAAGACGCCAGCACCCACTTCCCATTGTGGAATCGTGAGAATCTCGGCCGCGCTCGCCACGAGTGGGCCCCATAAAAGGACCGGCAGCAGGGAAGCGGCACGGCAAGTACGCAGCATGAGTCAAGCCCTCTTGTGTCCATCAGATTATATGAGGGCGTGTTGGCCGAAACAAGCCTCCGAATCGGTCGGAGGGCGTGAAACTGGGCCCCAGGGCCTATCGGACGGCTTGGCATCCTTCGGAGGCCAAGCCCAAGTAGCAAAGGAGCACCTCATGAACAGGATCACCTCTGCAACGTTAATTCTCGCTGTCACGTTTGCGCTTCTCGCAGCGTCGGGCGTCGAAGCCCGGACCATCAAGGTCAACAGGAGCCTGACCACCGGCAACGACAGCGGCGGCCCATTGTGGCAGGACGCCTATCGTGGTCCCCAGGCTCTGACAACCGCCTTGGGACAAGCCCAGGCGCTTGACCACGTGTGGGTCGCATCTGGAACCTACAAACTCGCCAGTCAGGGGGCGTCCTTCGACCTCGTTTCGCTTGTCAAGGTGTACGGCGGTTTTCCGACGACCGGAGAGCCCACTTTCGAGGATCGCAACCCCGATCCCGAAACCAATGGCACGGTACTCGACGGCGACATCAACGGAGATGACTCCGGTTTCAGCAGTTACACGGACAACTGCTTCGTCGTCGTCAGTGCAGCGTCAATAGGCTCCCTTGACGCACGTCAGACCGTCCTCGACGGTTTCACAATCCGCGGTGCGCAGCAAAATGGCGTTTTCAACGATGCCAGCCTCTTGACCTACGAAAACCTCCTGATCACCGAGAACCAGTGGGCCACGAACACCCCGGACTACATCACCGGCGCGGGCATGCTCTGTGACAACAACTCGGATGTCGTCGTCACGAATACGATCTTTCGGAACAACCGTCTTGTCGGGCCTGTCGGCGCTTGGGGCGGCGGTGCGGCCGTGGCCGCCCAGAACGGCTCGGACATGACCATGACCGACTGTCTGTCTGATCGAAGACAACCTCAGTGACATCCAGTTCGCCTGGGGCGGTGGAATCTACTCGACGGGCGGATCGCCTGCCCTGCGCCGCGTCGTGGTCAGGAACAACGAGTGCCTCGGCCAGACGCCCCACGGCGGCGGCCTCTATCACGAGGGCGGCGCGGCCCTCCTTGTCGAATGCCGCTTCGAGGACAACAAGATCACCGACACCGCCGGCTACGGGTCCGGCGGCGGCGTCTATTCACACCTCGGCACAACGATGATCAACTGCGTGCTCACGGGAAACACCGTGAAGCGCCCGGACGGATCGCTGGAGGGCAGTGGCGGCGGACTGTACGCGCAGAAGGACTGCGTTCTTACCAACTGTCGCCTTACGAACAACTCGGCCCAGAGCGGTGGCGGCATCGATACCTGGAACCTCAACCTGGCCGCCGAGAATTGCACGATCACCGACAACTTCGCTTCGCTTTTGGGCGGCGGCGTCGCGCTGCGAGCCGGTAGCTTCACGGCCGCCAGCTTCACCAATTGCATTCTCTGGGGCAACGTGGGCGGCTACAGCGTGGTTCAGTCTCAGATGGCGAATCACACCATGGCCACCGTCACCTACAGTTGCATTCAGGACGCCGCTGCCGATGGCAACCCGGAGGTTGCCGGGACGGGCAACCTCGATCTGGATCCGATGTTCGTGGACCCGGTGATGGGCGATTATCACATCCAACGGTGCTCGCCCTGTGTGGACGCGGCGAACACCGTGGCGGCCGACACCGACAGCCGGGACGTGGACGAAGACACGTACACGGATGAGAAGACGCCGGACCTCGACCGCTTCCCCCGAGACTTCGATGTCCCCGAGGTCGCCGACACGGGTGTTTTGGAAGCCGGCTTCTTCCCCATGGACATGGGCGCTTTCGAGTACCAGATTCGCGGGGATGTCAATCTGGACGGCCTGGTCAACGGCGAAGACATCCAGCCGTTCACCGATTGCGTGTTGGCCGGCGACGCGAGCGGCCCATGCCAGATGGCCGACATGAACCTCGATACCGTCGTGGACATCGACGATATCCCGTGCTTCGTCCTCGTTCTGCTTGGAGACACGGCGACGTGCTTCGGATCATGTGGAGAGGGCGGCCCGAGGGGCGAATGCGACTGTAATGCCAATGGGACGCCTGACATGACCGATATCCTGTTCGGCACGAGTACGGACTGCGATGGCAATCTCGTGCCCGATGAGTGCGATATCGCCCTGTGTCTGTCCGGTGACACGCTCGCCAACTGCGACTGCAACGGCAACGGGCTTCCGGATGCGTGCGACGAGGACTGCAACGGCAACGGGGAGCCGGACGAGTGCGACGTGGACTCGGCCGATCCCGACGGAAACGGTCGAACTAGCGACGACTGCAACGCCAATGGCATCCCCGACGAGTGCGAAGCGGACTGCGACGAGAACCTGATCCCCGACGAGTGCGACATCGCGATGTGCCTGTCGAGCGACCCGACATGCCAGGACTGCAACGAGAATGGCGTTCCGGACGGCTGCGAAGCGGACTGCAACGAGAACGGCGTGCCAGACGACTGTGACCTTGACCCGAGCGACCCGGACGGCGACGGGGAAGTGAGCGAGGACTGCAACGGGAACGCCTATCCCGACGAATGCGACCTGACGCTGCCGCTGTTTCCGAGCCTGGACTGCAACGACAACCTGATCCCCGACGAGTGCGATATCGCCACGTGCGTGTCCAGCGACCCGAGTTGCCAGGACTGCAACGCCAACGGCATCCCAGACGGCTGCGACATCGCCGCCGAAATCAGTCAAGACGAAAACGCCAATGGCATCCCCGACGAGTGCGAACAGCAGCAAATGATGGGCGGTGGGGGCGCGGGCATGATCGCGGGCGAAGGCAGCCTCGCCGGCGGCCCGCTGACCGGCCCGTCGGTTTTCGCCAGTCCCGAGGCCGAAGCGCGAGCCTGGACCGAGTTCTACGAGTGGAGCATGGACCAGGATTGGGGTCCGGCGGCAGGAACCAGCGGCTCGGCGCAGTTCAAGGCGACCGCCGCCAAGTTGAAGGCGTTGGGCCTGCCCCTGGAGAGTCCGTGGAGATAGTGGGCGTCTGACGCGCCCCGATCGGCTGGCGCGGCGTGCGGGCAGTCGACGGACCTGATCGCGGACAACGGCCAGCGTCTACATTCCGATTGTGGCGCTGGCCGTTTCGCTCCACGGCCCTGCCTCGCTTCGCGTGCTGAGCCATCGCAGCATGTAGTGTGCGGTCTTCCACCATCCGGGCCAGCGAACTCGGCGACGGCTGGCGCGCGGGTGCGGAGCTGGAGGAGGGGGGGCCATGACAGTTCAGGCGGCATATGTCCGAGCCCCAAACGCGTGTGCCCGACTCCTTCCAGGGGTAATCGGCGGACTCGCTGATCGAAGGGTGCGCCACTTCCTCGTCCGTCCCCCACCCCCATGGGCCCGAGGGCCCATAAGGGGATGGGGCACCCGAGCACGGCG
>CAYYPB010000060.1:0-10341 GCA_964473405.1 uncultured Planctomycetaceae bacterium | reverse complement strand
GGTGTCTCCCTGGCACAGAGTGTCTTTATCCACGGGCTTCCGCCCGAGCCCATTAGCACGCTCCCCCTGCGGGAGCTATCCCGCGCGTCGCGCCGACGGTTGAACCTCGCCAACGGGTTGTAGAGCCCGCACCACGGCGTCCGATAGCGGCGGAAAGTCATTCTTGCGATTGCCCTGACCCGCTCGCTCGGAGCTCTCCCGGGGCGCCGGGACAAGCGAGTGGGTCATCTGCCAGGGCCATTGCATTCGCGTTCTCATGGGCGGGCACCCCATCCCCTCTGGGGGCGGGCGCATCTTTCCCTGAGCCCCCGGCTCTGCCGGGGGAGTTCGCAGGCGGATCCATCGGTCGCGCAGGCCCCGCCCGGCAAAGCCGGGGGCTGAGAGGGGGGACGCGACGTCTGCCGCAGGCGTCGGAGCGAAAATGCGATTGCCTGCGCCGAAACGGTCGCGGCCCCGCTCCCGTTCTCGCTCCCGCTCCCGTTCTCGCTCCCGTTCTCGCTGGCATCAGCCCGGCGGAGTTGCTATGCTTGGGCCATGACCCGAAGAAAACCCGAACCGCTGCCGGACGTCGCTGGCGGAACAGATGTTCGCACCGTCGCCGGATCTGAGACCGGCGACATCCCGCTCGATGACATCCTCGGGGCCGTCAAACAATACTGGGGCTACGACAGCTTGCGTCCGCTCCAGGAAGAGGCCATCCGCGCGGGCCTCGAGCGCCGCGACTCGCTCGTCGTGTTGCCCACCGGCGGCGGCAAGTCGCTGTGCTACCAGATTCCACCGCTGCTGACCGGCGGGACCGATGTGGTCATTTCCCCGTTGATCTCGCTCATGAAGGACCAGGTCGACGGCCTCGTCGCGTGCGGCTACCCGGCCGCCGCGTTGCACAGCAACATGGCCCCCGACGAGCGAAAACAGACATACGACGACATCGTCGCCGGTCGTTGTCGGCTCATTTTCGTCGCGCCTGAACGTCTGATGACTCCGGGCTTTCAGGCGATGCTCTCGCAGATCGACGTCCGGGCATTTGCCATCGACGAGGCCCATTGCATCAGCCACTGGGGGCACGACTTCCGGCCGGAGTACCGCAGGCTCGCCGAACTCAAGTCGATGTTTTCGGGCGTTAGTCTGCACGCCTACACGGCGACGGCCACCGAACGTGTGCGGGCGGACATCGCCGAGCAGCTTGGCCTGGTCGATCCCGCGCTCTTGGTAGGGGGTTTCGACCGCCCAAACCTCGTCTATCGCGTCGTTCCTCGCACAGATGTTCGCCGACAGATCCACGAGGTTGTGAAGCGTCACGCCGACGAGGCCGTGATCGTCTACTGCATTTCCCGCAAGGATACCGAGGCGATGTCCTCGTTTCTCCAGGGCAAGGGCATCAAGGCCGACCATTACCATGCCGGCCTCGAACGGGAGGCACGCCACGCCGTGCAAGAAGCCTTTACGGGCGAGCGGCTCGATGTCGTCGTGGCCACCGTTGCCTTCGGCATGGGCATCGACCGGAGCAACGTCCGTTGCGTCATTCATGCCGCGATGCCCAAGTCGGTCGAACATTACCAACAGGAAACCGGCCGCGCCGGGCGCGACGGGCTCGAGGCTGAGTGTGTCCTGTTCTATTCCGGTGCCGACGTCATGAAGTGGACGTCCATCCTCACGCGCAGTGCCGAAGAGGCCGGCTGCGGCACCGATGTGATCCAGCCGCAATTGACGATGCTCGAACACCTGCGGGCCTATTGCCAGCCGTTCCAGTGCCGGCACGGGCGGCTCGTCGAGTATTTTGGCCAGACCTACGAATCGGACAACTGCCGGGCTTGCGACGTTTGCCTGGAGGAGTGCGAAGAGTTGGAGGACGCGACGGTCACGGCCCAGAAGATCCTCTCCTGCGTCGCACGGACGGAGCAGCGATTCGGCCCCAAGCATGTCGCCGATGTTCTGGCCGGAGCCGACACCGAGATGATCCGCAAATGGAACCACGACCAACTCAGCACGCACGGCCTGATGGCCGATACGCCGCGGCAGACGTTGAGTCATATGGTCAGCCAACTCATCGACCAGGGGCTTCTGGACCGATCGACCGACGGGTTCCATACGCTGCGGCTCAATGAGGCGTCCTGGCAGGTCATGCGGGGCGATAGAACCGTGCGGATGCAGCGTCCGCCGGCGAAGGAGAAACGCAAGTCGAGATACGGCGGGGGCGACGGTGACGCGCGTCGCGGCGGCCCGTCTGATCGAGACTGGATTGGCGTGGACCGTGCCCTGTTCGATTCACTTCGCGCACTGCGGAGAGAACTCGCCACCGACCGAGGCGTCCCCCCGTTTGTCATCTTCAGTGATGCGAGTCTCCGCGACATGGCCCGCCGCAAGCCGACCACGGACGACGTGTTCCTCACGATCCACGGCGTCGGCGAGAAGAAGCTGGCCGACCTCGGCGGGCCCTTCATGGCGAGAATAGCGGAGCACGCCACAGAGACGAACGCCCCGTCATAGCCGCTCCTCGAGGGTCTGCAACGCCGAGTTTCTCGGCGCGCGGCCGCCGATCCGCGGGCGGCAACAGCGGGAGGGCGTCCCATAATCCCGTCCCATAGTCCCGTCCTGTCGTGTCGTATGGGGTGCGGGCAAGGGGGGTGGAGGTCAGCTCGCCGCTCGCGCCGGCGACTCTGCCGTATCCTGCGGGGCGGTTGGTTACACACCCGTTACAGCGCCAGGGGCCTCCAAGGGGGGATATACTGCTATAGTGAAACACGAAAGCGAGTCGACACGCGCTGGCGCGCGGTCGAGAAATCGCAACGATCTGGTTTGAGAGGAGTGTGAACTGATGACCCAACCCATCGTTCGAAGGCCGGCGGCTTGGCTGCTGGGTACGGCTTTGGCAGGCGTCGTGTTGTGGGCGACATCCGGCCTCGCGGTCGCCCAGGACAAGGCCAAGCCGGAGGCGTCCACCAAGACCACCAAGGCCACCCAGGCGGCGAAGGCTCCGCCCGTGACCAAGGCACAGCGGCCCAAGCCCACCAACGTGCCTGCACGCAAGAAGGGGAAGGGCTTCCAAGGTCCGCCCCGCCCCGGCAGCCGCGGCCTCAAGGGCCAGTCCCCTCGCAAAGCAGCGCCGCGCGGCAAGGGCATCCCCAAGCCGACCGTCGTACTCAAGCCCGGCGAAGTGCCGGCCATCAAGTTCGACGTGCCGGTGTACGACTTCGGTCGCGTTCGCGCGGGCGAGGACGTCATCCACGACTTCTGGTTTACGAACACCGGGACCGGACCGCTGGAGATTCTCCGCGTCAAACCCGGCTGAGGCTGCACCGTCGCCGGTCAGTATGACCGGATCATTCAGCCGGGTGCAACAGGCAAGATTCCGATCAAGATCGTAACAAAGAAGGGCGGCGGTCCGCTGACGAAGCGGATCACCGTATCGACGAACGTCCCTGGCGCCGGGACGACATCCCTGACGATCAAGGGGACGATCTGGCAGCCGGTTCAGGTGACGCCCAAGAGCGTGGCCTTCGGTCGGATCACCATAGACAAGGCCGAGTCGGGCCTCGTCAAGAAAATGACCATCGTAAACAACGTCGAGGGCATGATGACGCTGACCGATGTTGTCAGCACGAATCCCATCTTCAAACCTGAAATCAGGATGATCGAGGCCGGCAAGAAGTACGAGTTGGTCGTGTCGCTTCAGCCGCCCCTCAAGTCGGGTAACAACTCCGGCAGGATCACGATGAAGACCGGCCTGGGCGAGAAGGCCACGCTCGATGTTCCGGCCTATGCCTATGTGAGTTCACCTGTCGACGTGACGCCCGCGAAGCTGACCTTGCCGGTCAACCGAACAGCGGACCTCAAGCGGCAGTTCTACGTTCGCAGCAATACGACCCAGCCCGTGGTGTTGAGCGACTTGCAGGCCAGCAATCCCGATCTCAAGCTCGCCATCGCCGACATCCGCAAGCAATTGACGTATCGTCTGACCGTGGATATTCCGGCTTCCTACAAGCCCTCCCCTGCCGGCGACACGATCTCCTTCAAGACGAGCAACCCCGCCGTGCCGTCGATCACGATTCCCATCACGGAACGCGCGCCGCGGAAGCCCGTTGCCCGGCCCGCGAACATCTCGGCCAAGCGCCGGAGTCTCGGGGCGTCGATACCGACTAAGCGGGAGCCTGCTCAGAAAACGCCTGTTCCGGCGGGCGCTCCCAAGGCGAAGAAAGCCGGCGCGTCCGAACCGGCAGCCCCGGCCAAGGCTCCGACCAAGGTCAAGGCGCTGCCCAAAGCCGGTTCGCAATCCAACGCTACCCCGGCTCAGCAGACCGGCCCCAAGGGCGTGACGAGCAGCAAGTTGAACGCCAAACGTTCGGTGGTCAGCAGGGCGTCCGCATCGAAGGCGATTCCCCTCAAGAGGGTGCCCCGAGCCGGCGAGAAGAACAAGGCCAGCAAGGCAGACGCAGAGAAATGATCTGATCGACTCTGCACTCGAAGCACCGGCGCGGCCGGCGGTTCCACTGGGATCGTCGGCCGCGTTCTGTCGACGACGTGGGGCCGGTCTGGTTTCCCTGGCTCGTCGAGCGTCAGAGGCAAGAGACTGATTCAGTTGGGCCTCGCGAGCGTCGTGCTCGCGGGGCTCCTTAATCGCAGGTTGATGGCGCGTCGTTGCGAGGGTGAGGGACTCTGTTGGAGGGCCGTTCGCAGATAGTGGTGTGCGTCGGCCGCTCGGTTCGACTGCGTCAGCGCGTCGGCCAATCGCACGAGTCGATCGATCTCGCCGCGCAGCTCGACGGCGAACAAGAGGTAGCGAACCTGGCGAGGCAGCTCGCCCCGGCTGGCCGCTTCCTGGGCCGCGCGGTCATAGCAAGCGGCCAATGCTGCGGAATCCACACCGCCGTTGGCCTCCATCGCCTCCCTGGAATGCCGGAGATACGCGTTGAAATCGCCGAGTCGAAGGGCGCTATTGGCCCAAGCGAGCTGGCAGCGTGCCCGCTCATCGCCCCGAAGTTTCCCTTCCGCTTGCTCGAACAGCCTGACGGCCTGAGCGTGCTGCTTGGCCGCGGCCCACAACTCGCCGGCGAGCAGGCGCGAGTCGCCTCGGTCCGGCTCGATCCGCAGCGCGCGATAAACCTGATAGATCGCCGAGTGCGCCGGTGCCACGATGACCTTGCGCTTGCGTTTGGGGAGGTGGCCGACGACAAGGCCGCCGAGCGCGAAATCGCCCAGTGCCGGCGGGGGCGATTGGCCCGCGGGCCACGGCTTTCGCGATATCTCGCCCAGGACGAGCCCCGATTCTGAAAGGGCGGACGCCCAGTGGTGTCGCAGATCGGCGGTTTCGAGACCGAGCCAATGTGCTTTCTCGAACGCGGCGGTGGCCAGGGCCGGCGCTCCGCTGGCAGAGTAGACACGGCCGAGCCAGTAGTGATCGGTGGCATGATCGGGGCGACTTCGGATGGCCGATTGCAGTTTCCGGCGTGCGATGCCGTGCTGGCCCAGCAGGAAGCTCGCTCGGCCCTGAAGCGACTTGCGCTCGGCTTCGTCGAGGCCGAGCGTCCGCCGCTTGAGCAGATCGACAACGCGTTGCGCGTCTCCCGCCGCCAGAGCGGTGTGCGCCGCGGAGGGGTTCGCCGTTGCCGTGGCCGCCGGCGGCTTGCCACGCTTCTCGGACGGCGCTGCGTCGACCGCCGCCGTAGCGACGCACTGCAATGACACGATGGCAACCAAGATGGAGCGATTCGTTCTCGGCACTTGTTGCTGACTCCGTGGAATGGCCCCACCCCTGCCGGCCCGCAGGTGCTTGGTGTGACCCTATTCGATCCTACGATTCACTATCTCGTGGGTCAAAGAGGATGTCCGAGTTCCCGATCGGCATGGCGAGGCGTTCGGCTGCGAGGCCGGGGGCTTCCGGGCTGGATCCTCGCGTTGATTGGGGGTTCGGGGCAGATATAATCAGTGCGAGGGTCCGAAAGCGCCCACCCACTTTCGCGGGCGGGGAGGACCGGTCCCGCGTGGCATGTCTAGGTACGCCATGCACGGAGCATCGAGCTTTGGGTTCTCAGACCACTGCAAGGGCAGCATCGGGTCGCAGGCACCTCAGACGGTCGCCTGCCCGGCCGATGCTCGCCCCGGACGGACAGCAGGGGCATCCTGTTCTGCGACTGATGGGGGCCTTGGGTCTGAGTCTGGCTTGCCACGTGCTCATCCTGATCCTGCTGATGCTCTCCAACTGGGCGGTCGGCAACTCGGGCGACAGCCTTCGCGGTGAGTTCACCGCCACGCTTCTGGCTGAGGCCAAGGGCGCATCGCCCGACGGCGCGTTCCGGTTTCCCGGCGAGGCGCAACGCGACCAACCGGATTCGGCCGAGAAGGGCAAGGTCGTCGGCGATCTGGCGTCGCTCTTGCGCGAGGACCGGTCGCTGCAGATCAAGCCGATCGATATTGGCGGCACGGGCCTCAGCACGATCGCCGTGAGCGAACTCAGTCGGTCCGACGTGGTGGGCACGAGCGTCACCGGCGCAGGCAGTGACGCGGGCCTGGGGGATGGGCTCGGCGATCGAGATCGCGCGGGAGGCGGCCCCGCAGGTTCGCTTTGGGGCGTCGGGAAGGGACAGCGGGCACGGTCGATCGTTTATGTGATGGATCGCAGCGGCTCGATGGACGGCACGCTGGGAGTACTGAAACGCGAATTGCTCAGGGCCATCGGCCGGCTCGAGCCGGATCAGACGTTCAACGTGATCTGGTTCAACGAGGGCAGAGCGACGCTGTGGTCGCGTCGGATGATGAAGGCGACGATCGACAACAAGCGCGAGGCCTTCGATCAGGTCAAGAGCGTTCAGCCGAGTGGTCGCACAGAGCCCGAAGACGCGGTGAGCAGGGCCCTGCGATTCGAGCCGGACGTGATGTTTCTCCTGTCGGATGGTGACTTTGGCGAGTACAACGAGGCGGTGATCGGGTTGTTCAAAGAGAAGAACCGTCGCGGACGGACGATCGTAAACACGATCCTGTTCATTTACGACACCGGCGGCGACGGCGGAAAGACACTGCGCAAGATCGCCAAGATGAACAACGGAACCTACAAGCATGTGACAGAAGACGATGTCCGTCGCTGATGGTGCACGACGGATCGGCCCCTTCTGAGAGGCAAACGGAATATGAGCGGTTTCTCTCCATATCGGCGATCTGTGTTTCTCTTGATCGGTCTTCTCGCGGTGGCGTTGTCATCGGCGACGGTCTGGGCCACCGATGCGTCTGAAGGGGATGACGTCCAATCGGCCTTGACGATCATCATGCAGAGTGCGGGCTGGATCGGCGGTGTGATCGGGCTGATGTCACTGGCGTCGGCGACGTTCATCATCGAGCATTTTCTGACGATTCGCCGCTCCACGATGATGCCCGATGCGGAGGTCGAGGCCGTTCGCGAACTCATCGAGAAGCGAGATTTCAAGGCGTGCATCGACCATGTCTCGGGAAGCAAAACGATGTTCGGCGACGTACTGGCGATGGGGCTGCGTCATGGTCGTCACGGGTTCGATGCCATGCACGAGGCCGTCGAGGAACGGGCCGGCGCCTGGCGAAGTCGCTTGTTCCGCAAGGTCGAGTACTTGAACATCATCGGCAATCTGTGCCCGCTGCTGGGTTTGTTGGGCACGGTGCTGGGCATGATCGAGGCGTTTGCGAAGATGAACGCGCTGCACGGCGCCTATGGACCGGAGGATCTCGCCGGCGGCATCAGCCTCGCGCTGACAAGTACGTTCCTGGGGTTGGTGGTGGCGATCCCTTCGTTGGGCTTTTTTGGCGTGTGTCGCAATCGGATCGACTCGATAACCGTCGGTTCGCTGGCTGCTGTCGTCGATCTGCTGGAGTACTTTCGGCCGTTGCCCTCGCGGTCGAACGGCGGGCTGGCCGGCGAACAGACGGAGGCGCCCGCGCTGTGAACGGCCGCGCGGGCTGAAGCCCGCGGCTCTTCTCTTCGTTGGTGCGGTTGTCGAAACGGGAGCAATATGAAACGAAGGCCGCTGACAACACCGATCTCGCTCAACCTCGCGCCGATGGTGGACGTGATCATGTGTCTGCTCGTCTTCTTCATGGTGACGACGCGGATGGTCGAGCAGGAGAACAGCCTCATCGACCTACCCGTCGCCCGATCGGCGAAGGATGCCGAGAAGCAGGAACTCGGCAAACGGTTCGTCGTGAACGTGAGAGATCTTCGGCTGTCCGGCGGGCAGGGGGCCGCCTTCGTCGTCCAGGAGAAGACCCTCACGCTGCCTGAAATCGCCCAACGGCTCAAAGCCGAGTACGACATCGACCCGGAGGTCAACTGCGTCATCCGTGGCGACAGCAGCCTGCCGTACCACTATGTCCAAGCCGTGATGGTCGCCTGCGGCCAGGCCGACATTCGCAAGGTGACCTTCAGTGCCGTTCCGCGGGCGGGGGGCAGGCCATGACGATGCGACGCGGCCACGCGCCGGCCCATAGCTATGCCCCCAACTTGGCACCAATGGTCGACGTGGTCATGGTTATCCTGGTGTTCTTCATGCTCGGGACGAGTCTGGCTATTTCGGAGGGCGTCCTCCCGACGGAGTTGCCGTCGCAGGTCGGACCGGGCGGTGCCGCGAGTGTGACGATCATCCCCGTGGTGCGGATCACGCTGCTGGAAACGTCGACCGCCAGAGGCTGTCAGATCATCGTCATGGGGCGCTCGCTCGAAGACAACTCCTTCCCGGCGCTGGAGCGACTGCTCCGAGGCAAGATCAAGGCGGGGGCCGATTCGAAGGGACGCGTACTCATCGGTGCCAGCCCCGGCGTCGAGTATCAGAATGTCATTTCCGCGATGGACGCCTGCGTGCAGTCGGGCTTCGGCAACATCCAGTTCTCCGTGAATCCCAATGTCGCTACAACGGTCGAATAACTCCCGGTCTGTTCGTCGCTCGCTGGGAGGCTTCCTGCTCCTGCTGGGCAGCGTTGTAGGAGGGGTCGCTGCGCACGCGGCGGTCGAGCCGTTCGTAGAAGAGCCCGACGACCGGTTGCCTCGCGCCGAGCGTCGGCTCGTGGCCGGGCTGATCGAACGCGGCATGCCGGAACTGGTGGAGGAACTGCTGGCCGATCGCCCGCTGATGTATCGCATCCACATCGCCCGGGCCTACGCCAAAGCGGGGCTCGGCGCGAAGTCGCCCGAGGCGCGCGAGCGTTTCTTTGGCAGGGCGGTCGAGGAATACCGACGCGTCATCAAGCTCGGGCGAGACCGCGATTGGCTGCGCGGCGAGCGGCGGCGGTTCAACGTTGTCCAATGGCACGTTGAGTTCGCCGACATGATTCTGCGGAGCTGGATCGCGCCGGACCTGGATCGATTCGAGATCACCAGCGGCCTGGATTTCGATCGCGAGCGGCTGATGAAACGCCTCAGCGAGGCCCACGAGTTGTACACATCGGTGGTTGGGGCGATGGACGAGTTCGCCGCCGCCATGCGCCGCGACGAAGAGAAGTACCTGCTCCTGGGCCTCGCGGACTCGATCGAGAACTTGCTTGACCGCTGGCAACTGAACTGGGCATGGACGCGCTTATACATCGTCATCGTGAGCGGCCCCGACGCTTCGCCGGCTCCCGATCTGCTGTCCGGCGCTGCGGCGGCCTTCGAGGATGTCATCATTCAGTCGAGCGATCCCCGTCAGCGTCACAACGCCAAGCTCGGCCGGGCCATGGCTCGGCGCGAGGCCGGCGAACCCGATGAAGCGCTCGATGAGTTCCGAGACGTGGAGCTATCGGCGGATCATCGCGACATCACGGCGCGAGCCGGCTACGAGCGAGCACGCCTGCTGATGCGATTAGGTAAGTTCGCTCGGGCGCGGCGCGATCTCGATCGCCTCGCCGATCAGCCGACGGGGCGGCTCACCGGCCCGGAAGCCGGCGCCCTGTTCTACATTCGCTTGGCCCCGTTGATTCACGCCTACACGTTTGTGTTGGAAGCCAGCGCGGAGGAGACGAACGAGAACGACAAGCAGCGCTTGCACGCCAAGGCACGCGCCGCGCTGCTGAAGTTGGCGGGCCGCGGCGGCTCGTGGCCCGACATGGTGCGCGTCTACATGGACGTCATGGCGGGGACGCAGCGGGACTGGGATCAACTCTCCGTCGTCGAGTTGACACTCCTGGCGGGCCGTCTGATGGCGGACGAGGCATACGAAGACGCTCTGCGGGCCTGGACTCTCGTGTTGGAGCGGGCCGACGACGGGCCCAGGCGCCACGAAGCCGGATTCAATCGGGGCGTGTGTCTATTTCAGTTGCGGCGTTTGCGCCCGGCCGCTGAGGCGTTCCTGGCCGAAGCACGCGGCACGCCGCCTCCGGCCATTGCCCAGGAAGTGTACGAGGACCGACCAA
>CAYYPB010000059.1:0-10352 GCA_964473405.1 uncultured Planctomycetaceae bacterium | reverse complement strand
CCTTGATGAACTCCAGGAATAGCTTGTCGCTCTCGGACCATTGCCACGTGGCGGGGTCTTCGGTCTCTCCCGTGATCTTCTCCAGGCTGCCGGCGACACCGAAGAAGTCGTCGATGTGGCGAAAGTCCGAGGCGTCGTATTTGTGCAGCGACTCGGCCGCAAAGACCGGGTTGAAGTAGATCGCCGTGACGCCCAGATCGCGCAAGTAGGGCAGAGCCTCCGTGACACCCTGAAGGTCACCGCCATAGCGACGATCATAGATGAAGTGCTCGAACTCGCCCGTCTCCGTGAAGTCCAGCGCCGAGCCCTTCTTGATGTCCGCGCCGGGTTTGTGAGGCGCGAACCATGCGTGGCTCCACGGCACGGTCCGCGGCGGATCGTTCGCCTTGTCGCCGTTGCGAAATCGCTCGGGGAATATCTGGTACCAAACAGCCCGCTTGGCCCAATCGGGCGTCTCGAAGGTCATGGTGGTTCGCTGCTCGAACGGTGTGCCGGGTTTCCCGTCGTTCGCCGCCACACCGTCGGCGTCCAACTCGATCGTGTCCTTGCCGTCTTGCAGGAGGAATCGGTAGCTCAACGTCGGCTTCTCGGCCGAAACCAACGCCGTCCAGTAGTCGAACCCGAACTCGCTGCGAGCCAGACGCATCGGACAGTCCGTTCCGCCGTCCTTGCGAATCACGCGGACGGACTCCACATCGCCCGCCAGCGTGCGAACCTGCAACTGAACGAGTCCGCGACCGATGACCTTGAATTCGTTGCCTTCCGTCGGATCGTGGGCGACGGCCTTGATGTTGATGTCGTTCGGCTTGGCTGCGCCGAGTTCCGCCGCGTCGGGGCCGATGCGAAAACCATCGTTGTGACCGCCGCGCTGGTCGCTCTCGCGGAATCGCTTGTCGGCCGCGGGGTCGTCGAGGTAGATGCAGCCGTTGACGAGGAACTTGTAGTGATAGACACCGTCCGGCAGGAATAGCACCGTCCCGTATTGCCCATCAGGGAGTTGCGGCATCGAATGCGCGCCGGCTTGCCATGTGTTGAAGTCGCCGATGAGTTCGACGCGCTCGATGACAAGATCGGCCGGCAGCCCGGGATGGTCCTTGGCCGACAAGGTGACGACGTGCCACGCGGGCTTGGCCACAGCGAGAACGTCGGCGGCCGCATCGTAGGTGATCAGGCTCGGCTTGCCCGGCTCCACCGTCAGCGACTGGAATCGTGCGTCGTTTCGTCGCCCGTATCCGCCGACACGGAATGCCGATTCCTCACGGGGTACGGCCGGGTAGATTGCGCCCCAGAGATCGTCCTTGAGCCGATGCATGGGTAGGCGCGGACGGACGGTGCTTCCCTTGGCCTGGAGCGTGAAACCGTCACCGAATCGGTGTGTGATCGTCATCTGGTCCGTGTGTTTGCCGTCATCGACGGTCAGCGTGATGCTGAGAACGCCGGGGCGGCTCATCAGCAGGTCGGCCCCTGCGTCGCTGGGCTCCAGCCGCCAATCGTCAGGCGACAAGTCGTTGGACTGAATCTGCCAGGAGTAGGTGAGCGCCTCACCGCCGACAGCGAGGCTGGGCCTCGGATCGAGAATGATCTGGTCGAACGTGACCTGGCGTGCCGTGAAGATGGCATGAGGCTTCGACGCCTTCCGTTTCTCGATGCCCCATTGCCGCTTCGATGGGTCCAACCAGATGGCGTATTCGCCGGACGAGGGGATGGCCAGCGTGATGTTCTCGCCCGGCTGCGAGAGCCGCCCGTCGCCCGCGTCGCCGAAGTGCTTGTCCCAGGTTCCGTTCGTCGTGAACTTGAACGTATGCGAACCGCAGCGCCAGAACTGGACGTGCTCGTAACGGCCGGCGACTTCCTTCATGCGGTAGGCGTCGCTGTTGGTCGCCCAGTTGTTGAAGCTACCGGCGAGATTGATGTGCTGTTCGGCGATCGCCGGGCCGGATGCGGAAACGGTGATGGCCAGAATCAGAATCGCGCGGGCGACGTGGCGTATCGTGCGGTGTGTTGTCATGGCGGGCAGATTCTATCGAGTTTATCGAGGCGTGCAGGTGGACTTGCGGAACGTCAGATGGACGGGATAGGTCTCTTCGACAGATTCGGTCTCACCGGCGGCGAGTCGCAGCAGCTTTTCACAGGCGCGGCGGCCGATTTCGTAGATAGGCGTGTGGATCGTCGTCAGAGGCGGGTCGCAGAACTCGGCTTGGTGCATGTCGTCGCAGCCCACGACGCTGATATCGACGGGGACGCTGTAGCCGGAGGCCTTGAGCCCGCTGATGGCACCGATGGCCATTTTGTCATTGCCCGCCAGGATCGCCGTGACGTCGGGATCTCGGTTCATGATGTGGACGACCGCCTCTTCGCCGCCCTCTTCCGTATAGAGGCCGTCCTCGACTCGCTCGGGCGGCAGATCGACGCCGGCGGCGGCGAGGGCCGCTGTGAAGCCCCTTCGTAGATCGCAGGTGGTCTGGACCTCGCTGGCACCGTGGATCAGGGCGATCTCGCGGTGTCCGAGTTCGAGCAAGTGCTGTCCGGCAAGGCGACCGGCCTGCTCGTAGTCACACTTGACGTGACTTAACTCCTTTGTTCTCAGGTAGTTATTCACGATGACCATGGGATGTTCGCCCTCGGCGAAGTCCTCGATGTAGGTGTCGACGGAGGTCGCTCCCATGCACAACACACCATCGACAACGCGGCGGCTGAACAACTCCAGGTGCTGCTGCGACTCTACATACTCCTTGTTGGCGACCTCGATGATGATCTTGTGGCCGGCGCTAGCGGCAGTCTCTTGAATGGCGCTGATGAGTTCGCCGAAGTAGGCATCCGCGAAGGCGTGTCGCAACTGGGGGACGAGAATCGCGAGGAAACCCGTTTTTTGAGCCTGGAGGCCCCTTGCGAGGTGGCTCGGGCGATAGCCGAGGCGATTGACGGCCGCCAGAACCCGCTCTCGCGTCGCGGCGCTGATGCGGCCATCGCGGTTGTTGAGGACGAGAGAGACCGTTGTGAGCGAGGCTTTGCTCTCGCGGGCTACATCCTTGATACTAGTCGGCTTGCGTTTGGCCATGCGTAGGGTTCCTCGGTCGGTTCGGCGTTGCGGCAGGCCGGGATTGGGTCGGCAGCAAGAAGGGCGTACACTTGTACTCAGTTGGCCTGATCTGTCGTCGAATCAGCCCCCCAAGAAAATGTCCCCCGAAAACGCTTGAACTTCATCGTACCACGGCTTATATTCTCAGTAAAAGGTTTTACCTCAACCTAACCGTCGCCCCAAAGGAAGTCAACAGCCAAAGAGGATAAGCTCATGGACGGATCCGGCCTGCGAACCAAAGTCGTTGGTCCTTCTGCTCCCTGTCGATGTTCGGAATCCTACAGCAGTCGCCGCCGAACAGCCAGGGTCACAGCTTTTACACTCATCGAACTTCTCGTCGTCATCGCGATCATCGCTCTTCTGATCTCCATCCTACTTCCAGCATTGTCGCGAGCCAAAGAGATCGGCAACCGCACGGTGTGCGCGTCGAACATGAAGCAGATCGGCACGGCGTTCCTCCAGTATGCCGGCGACGACGAGTCAGGCTGGTTCCCTTGTCGTCCCAAGTGGAACGATCCCGATGCGACGGTTGCCGAGTTGGCCGGGGTTCAGGACTTGGCCAGCTTCGATTCAGGCCCCGGGTTCGCCGGCCTGATCAGAGATGTCGTCGAGGGACGGCACACGCGCCAGGGCCTGCCTACACCGATGTATCTTCCGAATCCGAAGATACTCCTGTGTCCCAGTGATACCAGTAACAACATCCCTAACGTTCCCCCGCCCAGTGCGAATCCGCCCCCTCCTTACCCGCAGATTCCTACTCGGGCTGTGGATCGCTACGAACAGTTGCCCAGAACCGCGCCCCAGGAGGGTGCTCAGGATTTCTCCTACATCAGCTACTTCTACGTTGCGCTCTGGCGGACGTCTGATCGCGGGGACTTCATCTTGATGGCGGATCAGAGCAATCTTCCGGACCGCACGACGAATTCGCTGAGGTACTATCAGCCCGAAGACAATCACGGAACTCGCGGCGTCAACATCCTGTTGCTCGATTCGCATGTGGAATGGTCTCCCCTTGCTAGCGGACAGTTCACAGACGCACAGCACTTGGCGAATCGCTACTGGGGGCCGATTGTTGCCACACGCCCGCGTTATCCGGGCACTCCGCCTGAGGCCAATCGCAGCAGCGAGGTTCAGACGATCGAATAGCCTGTATTCTCGGCCGCAGGTGTCAGGGGGCATGCGGCTTTGCTTGGGATCGGCTTGAATGATCCGCTAGAATGGGGGGAGCCTGCCAATACGCTCAGTGGCAGTTTCCTCGGCGCGACCGCCTCTGTGCGGTTGCCAGATGTGAAACAACAGAGACATTCGAGGCGCTCGTGAGTGTCTCAGGAAGTACCTTCGCGCTCCGTCCGAGTGAGCGCAGCTGAACGAGGGGTCCGAGGAAGCTGCGGCACCGACATCGAATCGCATGGGCGAGCCATGCTACGGACCGGTGCTGCAAGTGTAGGTTTCGTTACCAGGAGGTGGAAATTGTCTTCTTACGTTCGATTCTCAACAACTGTTTGTTGTGTCGCCGCGCTGGCGCTGGTCGGCGCAGCGATCGTGCAGCAGCCCGCTGCGCTCGCTCAATGCACGGGGGACCCCAGCTTCAACGGCGAGACCTTGCCGACGAAGTACGCGGGCATGCCGGCGACGCCCGTACTCCAGGATCAGCCGACGAGCTTCGGCAACGTCTCCGAGCCGGTGCTGGGCATCTCGCCCGGTAGCGAACTCGACCGCCTCTTCCTCAATAGCGATGCGTCGAATCTCTACATCGGCGTGACGGGCAACCTGCCCCAGTTCGACTCCCTCGAGAACACGTTGATCCTGTTCATCGATATCGATGACGCGGGGCCGGCAACGATGACGCTCGATACCGCCGGCTGCTGTGCGGGCAATCACACGCCCGGCTGCAACGCGTTCGGTCTTGGTGCCCCCGGCGAGATCTGCGAGACTTGCGTTTGTGCCATTCTCCCCGATTGCTGCGGCACCGAGTGGAACGACGACTGTGCTTCGCGGGCCATTCTCAGTTGTTCCGTCGAGTGTGCTCCCTCGTGCGACCGGACATTCCCACGAACGTCTTCGGCAGCTCTCAAGGGCATCGACGGCGTCACGCTCGATTTCGCCCCCGAGTACGCCATCGCGCTGTGGAATGAGGCCGCCACGCAGTATGGTGTGCTCATTGACCTGGCTGCCGACCCGAACTTGGCCGGCACGGCCCTGACGCTCAGCACCGAGTTCGCCGTCGACAACTCCAACCTTGCAGGCGTGGACGATGAAGCGGCCAACGACCCGACGCCTCAGAGCGGCAACGCCGTCACGGCGAGTACTGGCTACGAGTTGGCGATTCCGCTGGCAAGTCTCGGCGGCATCGTCGCGGGCGTGGATACGATTCAGGTCCAGGCACTGCTGGTCGGTGGCTCGGGTTACATCTCCAATCAGAGTCTTCCGCCGTTGGACGGCACGTCCGGTGGCAAGGGCTGCGTCGGCGACCACGACCCGATCTTGAACATTGTCGACTTCAGCAACGATGTCGACTATCCCGGTCTCCAGCACGTGGCTTATGCACTCGCGGCTGCCGGCACGCCGCCGATCCTCGATGGCGTAAGTATCCCCCTCGGCTTCGGCGAAGTTAGCGAGACCCTCACCTCGGTCGCCGAGCAGAACAACCACACCTGCTTCACCAACTCCTCACCCATCACGCAGAGCGGAAGCGAACTCGATCAGATGTTCGTCAGTCGCGACGCCAACAAGCTGTACATCGGCATCACCGGCAATATCCCCAGCGACGAGGGCACCCGAAATACGCTCTACGTCTTCATCGATACGCACAATGGCTTTGGCACCACGACGCTGGCCACGGCACTTGTGCCCGGTGGATCAGGGGGTTTGCCCAATCTTCACGGCGTCAGCTTCGACGCGGGCTTTGCCCCCGATTGGGTGATCGAGTACTGGCGAACGAGTGCCGCTCCGCAGCACAACGCCCGACTCCAGAATCTGGCTTTCCCCGCCGTCTTCTATGACTTCACATTCACAACAGACGCCGTGCAGCATCAGACTTCCACGCTCTTCACGTTCGCGTCCAACTTGAGCAATCTCGATGGCGTCAACGATGTCGCCGGCGACGATCCAACTCGCCAGGGCGTCAAAGCACTGACAGCCACGGCGGGCATGCAGTTTTCGATTCCGCTCGTCGATCTTAACCTCTTCGAATTCAGCCCCCCAGTCGGACTCGCGGCCGGCATCGTCAGCGGCTCGGGTTACATCAGCAACCAGTGGTTGCCACCGCTCCATGAGCCGGTTCCTGCCGAAACCAATATCTCCAATGACTCGATCGCGCCGACGCTCCTGCTGAGCGATGCTTACGCCGGCGATGTGGCTCGCACTTCGTCGGCCTCGCAGACCGGCGTTGGAGCCGGTGGAACGCCCAGCGCCATCGCTCGCGCCACGCACGTCGAGATGACCGTCAACCTCACCCACGCGGCGATGGATGAAGTCAAGATCGACGTGACGTTCTCGCCGACCGATCCGCTGCAGGGTGACATCAATGCCATCCTGTGGGATCGGAACCAAGTCGGTGCCAACATGAACACGACCTTCGCCGGTGACGGCGTTGGCCTGCTGAGCGTCGATCTAGATTGGGTCGCTCCCGGTGCTGCGGGCACCTACGAGGCCACTGGCCTGCTCAGTTTCAACGGCGTCGATCCGACCGCCGGCACCTGGACGCTGTACATTACGGACAACGTCACGGGCAACGTCGGCACGCTCAATTCCTGGTCAATCGACATCACCGAGGACGTCGGCGGCAACGTAGATTGCCTGGGCAACCACGACGAGACGCTCGACACGGGCACCGGCCTGCCCATCAACGACATCGACTTCAATGACACCGTGGACTACTTGGACGAAGTGGTCCGGTTCCCCGGCGATCAGTTCGCACTGATTGATCTGGCGGTCGCCGGCGGCGCGCCGACGGTCTTCTCCGGAACCGGCATCCCCAATGCCTACTCATTGACGGGTGCCGTCGGCATCGTCCAAAACAACTACACGTGCTTCGGCGATTCGGCCGAGGCCCCGCCGATCCACCCGGTCGGCTCGGAGTTGGACCAGCTGTTCGTTACGAACACCGCCGATACGCTCCAGGTCGCCGTCACCGGAAACCTCGAGAATAACAAGAACGCCTGGATCTTCCTGTTCGACACCAACCCGGCCACGGGGCTCAGCACGATTGCGGGCATCACCTCACCGCCGCAGCCGCTGGGCGGTTCGCCCGGCCTCAACGGCGTCACGCTGGATCCGGGCTTCAAACCGGACATCGCCCTGACGATCAATCGCCAGGACGACACTCAGCCCGCCGACGACTACAGCATCCGCATGACGGATCTGAATACCAACACGACGACGTCGATCGGTCGCTTCAAGCGAAATGTCCCGAACGACGGCGTATTGCTCGCCCCCGTGCCCAATGGCAACGGCAGTGAGCTGGACGAGTTATTCGTCCGCAACGATGCCAACAACTTGTATCTCGGCATCACCGGAAACCTCGAGTCCGGCAGCAACCGCTGGGTCATCTTCCTGGATACGGTTTCCGGCAACGGCCTGACCAACATCCTGAGCACGGCCTACACCGGCGTGAACACGGTACTCTCGAACATCAACGGCGATGCCATGGATGCGACGTTCGAGCCCGACTACGCGCTCGTGATGGGGCGCCCCGGCGGAGCGTACTTCGTGGACCTCTGGGACATGAGCGTCACGACGCCGGTCGTTCTCACCGGCCTCGCCGAGCACGCTTCGGGTCAGCCCGTCGCCGCCGGCGAGTTCAGCGGTGACAACTCCAACGTTCTTGGTGTCAACGCCAACTCGCTGGACGATCCCGCCCAGCAGATGATCAACGCAGCCACGGCCACGACGGGCCTCCAGATCGCCCTCGATCGCGCGTCGATCGGCAATCCCTTGGCGACAGACACGATCAAGGTGGGCGTCTATCTCATCGGACAGTCCGGCTGGTGGAGCAACCAGACCCTGGCCGGTCTCGGCGGCGGGGCCGGTTCGCTGCAGGATCCCCCGGTCCCCGATCTGTTCACCGTTCCCGGCGACCAGTTCGCTTCGTACGCGATCGCCGACGTGCCGGGCTACTGGACGCCCACGGATGTGCAGTTTGACGGTTCCGGTATCCCCACCGACATGGGCGGGACCGCCGTCGCGACGCAGGACAACTACACCCAGTGGGGCGACCAAGCCCTGCCGGCCAGCAGCGGCAACCCCAACTGCATGTTGGGTGCGTTCAACGACTCCAACACCAAGGGCGTCACGGACGTGACGGCCACGCCCGCCGAGGCCGCATCGGCTTCGACTGGCATGGAGTTCGACATCCCGTTCGCCGACCTCGGCCTCGTGGCAGACCAGACGCTCAGAATGATGGTCATCCTCGGCAGCAACGATGGCTGGCTGTCCAACCAGGTTCTGCCGCCGGTCGTCAGCTTGCAGAAGTGGCCGCAGTTCGGCACCACCGGCGACCTCGGCGGGCCTCGACCTGGCGACACGCTGGACCTCGGCAACGAGGCGACGGCACCGGGCGTGCAGTATCTCTCGTACACACTGACTTCGGGCGACCCGTGTGCGGGCAGCGGTCCGGCGGACTTGGATGCCAGCGGCACCGTCGATCTACTCGACGTGGCCGCACTCGTGGACGTGCTGCTCGAGGTCAACACCGACACCGGCACTTGCGAATGGCAGAAGGCCGACCTCAACGGCGACACCAATCGCGACGGCCTGGACATCCAGTCGTTCGTCGATCAGATGTAATGCCCGCCTCGAATCGGTGCCCCAAGCACCGATATCGAGACGTGCAAGCTTGATGTGAAACAAGGGTGGGCCTGTTCGCTCCGGGGATAGCCCGGGGCGGGCGGGCCTTTGCCCGGCCTATGCGGCGATGTTTGTTATGGGGGTTTGTGCGTCCGGGGCTCGATGTCCCCGCAGCGTGGCGAGCCGGGAAGGAACACTCTTGTATCTACGACGCGCAGCCACTGCGGCGACCCTGATGACGGTTTGTCTCACTGCGGCAACGGCATCGGCCGCCGACCATCCCGTCATGCTCCAGTACTTCGAGGCCGAGTGGAATACGATCCGCTATCGTATGCCCGACATCTTCATGGCAGGCTACGGTTCGGCCTGGCTGCCACCGCCTCAGAGGGGCAGCAGCAGCTCCAGTGTCGGCTACGATCTCTTTGACCGCTTCGATGTCGGCACCGAAGGAAACCCCACGCGCTACGGCACGGAAAACGAGTTCCGATCGATGATTGGACAGTTTCACGAGGCCAACTGCTACGTCTATGTCGACTGGATCATGAACCACAACGCCACTCCCGACCACACGGACGCGACGTTCGTGGCCCAGGGCGGTTATCCCGGTTTCTGGCTGGACGGTCCCGTCGGCCCCGGCGATTTTAACGCCTACGCCAACGGTTGCCCCCAGTCGCACGATCCAGGCGGCGGGGCTTGCTACAACGTGTTCGACGGTCGGCTCGTCGGTCTCATCGACATCCGCCACGAGCAGAACAACCAGTTCATCCGTCATCCCACGACGCCCGGCGACCCGAACAACATTCCCGCCGGTTCGATTCGAAATCTCCCCAACCCCGACAACGCCCGGTTCTATCCCGATAGCGACTTGGCCGGCACGTTCGTTAGCAATCCGGGGACATCCCGAAACACGGGCCCGTTCAACTTCACGTTCTATCCGTACAACTTGGCCGACCCGATGCAAGGCGATCCGGTGACGGGCAACTCGAACGACCTGCTGATGCGGTCGACGCAGTACTACCTCGAGGTGTTGGGTGTGGACGGTTTCCGGCTCGACGCCGCCAAGCACATCCCAACTTGGTTCTGGGACAACCTCTGGGATTCGATTGCCTACCAACGATGGACGGATTTCGACGGCTCGGTGAAGACACCTTTCTCGTTCGTCGAAGCGGTCAACGGAAACGATCAGATTGCGGACTACATCCGCAAGACCGGTGACGGATTCGGTCCCGGCTGGCCGGCGTTCGGCAAGGAGTTCGGCAACCGCGACGCCCTCGATCTGAACGAGGCCAACTCGCTGCGATGGCTCGTCAATGCCAACGGTGCCGGCACCTGGGGAGACGTCATGGGGTCGTCCATCGACAACAAGGACGACGGGCTCAACAACGGCGGGCTGGGGGGCCACCACGGCAACAGGCAGGCAAACACGGACGACAACAGCCCAGAGCACAGCGTGCGCTCTGCCCGCGTCCCGCGCGCCACGCACGGG
>CAYYPB010000058.1:0-10372 GCA_964473405.1 uncultured Planctomycetaceae bacterium | reverse complement strand
CCGACGAGTCCACCCCCACCCGCCGGGCCAGACCCAAAGGCACCATCGGCGCGGAAATCTGGGTCAGACTCTCCGCCCCCGTCGCCCCGCCGCCAAGCGATCCGGCGGACCTGACCTTCCTCCAACTAAGCACCCGAACCCCCGCCACGATCGAGTTTTCAGGCGAGAATCGTGGGAAGACGGCCCATTACATGGTAAGATGGCTAAGCACCCGCAGCGGACCCGGACCGTGGAGCGAGACGGCCAGCGCGACAGTCGGGGCGTAGAAGCCGTCAGGTTTCAGCCGTGGGGTTGGGCGGGCGGCGGCAAGCATAGGAGCCTAAAGCAATGATGAAAGACGAGTGCTATACATCGAGTCGCGGGGAAACCGTGATTACTGTCGGAGAGTTGGAGCGGCGGGATCGAGAGGCGCAAAAGGATCTCTCGAAAGCCATGAAGGAGGCCGCAGAGGATCCCAAGAACCCGAACGGGCCCGCCTTTGAGAGTATGGCCGAGAGCCTCGGCGTTGTTTCGGACATCGCGAGGTCGGCAGAGGAGTCCGGCAGGAAGAGTTCCATGTGGGGGCGGATTTCGATCGGGGCCGCGGTAGTCTCAGCAGTTGCCGCAGTCAGCTCGCTGGCCTCGTGAAACACCTCATGAAACGGAGCCGTTTCGGACGCGCGCCTGCGCCCTATTCCAACAGGACAGGCCGCAGGGACCGTACATGTAGCGGGCCGGATGTAGGCACGGTGATGCCAACAACATCGCGATAGAGTCTCCCCGCCTTCCAACACTGCGTCGGATAGGCCCCCTGCGCGAAGAAGAACGGTCCCCACCGCGCTTTGCCCAGGGTCAGGCCGAAGCGATAGTCTGCGTCGATCTCCTCCGTGCGTTGCCATACCAGTGTCACACGGTATTCGTGCTCCGAGTCCAGCTGCCGCACGGCCATTCCCACGAGGCGGATTCCCCGGCCCATGTCGAAGGACATCGGCGTAGCCGCATCCGGCAGCTTGTTCGGCATGAGTTGGCGTGCGAGTTCAGTAGGCTCCGCGCTGCGTGCAAGAACGACGAGATGGTAGTTCGCGAAGACAGGCTGATACTCGTCCGTCCGCAGGGCTCTGACCACCGCGTCGCGCGGGTTGTGTTCGTCGATCAGATCAGCATCATGCACCACGATCACGTCGCCCAGCGGCTCATCGCTCGTGGTCCACAACTGCTCAACGTCAAGGAAATGCGCGGCGACGCGGTAGCTGGCCGTCACACTTGCGCCCGGCGAAACCAGGGAGCGAGCATGGTGGACGGCATCGATGTCAGCCCGTAGGGCCGCGTGCGAGAATGGCTCCGCCGGGTTGTTCGCCAGCGGCCCAACGCCCAGGTATGTCTGTCCCGCCACGCCGGCGACCAACAAACACCAAGCGGGCCGCAATCGCCGCGAACCAGTCGGCCGACCGAAGCGCAAGTGTGTCGGCCTCGGATCGTTGCGGCCCTTCCGCCGGATCATGCCGTGCCAAGCTTCCAGGGCGGAAAAGAACAGAACGACCATGGCGGGAGTGTAGTATTGGAAACAGATGTTGTGCAGTTCCACGTTCTTCGTGAGCATCGTTTCGGCCAGCGACGGCAGGGCCACGAGGCCCCAACGCCAATGCCGCAGCGGCAACAAGGCGAGCGGAAGGAGGAGTGTGAGTAGAAACGAGACGTTGGTAGCAAGGCTTTGCAGCGTGATGGAGTCGCCCCCGGCGAACCATTCGCGGAAGTGAAACGTGAGGTGCGGGTAGTCCGCTCCGCGATAATGCGGCACAATGACGAACACGGCGAGCACAAGGTACCCGATCGCCACCGTGGCGGTGATCGCTCCCAGGCAGCGCCGCCGCTGGACGAGCAGCACATAGACTCCCCATGCGGCCACTGTTAGCGCGACGTCTTCTCGAATCAGGACGCAAGCCAGGAGTACGACCGCCGCCGTGCGCCAATGCCCCAGCCCTCCCAGCGCGAAGCCGCCCAGCAGAATGGGAACCGCCAAGTAGACCGCGTGAAACCCGTAGCCCTGTGCAATGGCAAGTGTGCCGTGCGCGGGCAACATGAGCCAAGCGACGGCGGCGAGGAGAGCCGCGACGTTCGACGCGAAACGGCGGCGGACGTACATCGCCACGATGAATGCCGACCCGTTGAGGCAGACCGCCGAAAGGACGACAAGCAACAGGAAGGGGCCAACCCCCATCTTGCAGAGCGGGACGAGCGCCCAAAGCCCGAAGAAGGCGTGCTCTCCGAAAATAGAGCGGTCGAGCGAGTCCACCCAGAGGCCGTGCCCGGCGGCGGCGTTGTGCAGGGCGCGTGCAAAGAGGCCGATGTCACGATAGCCGAATGACAGTGAGCGCCAGAGATCGAGCTGTATCCAGACATGCAGGCCAGTCATCGCCACGACCGCCACGGCGACGCACAGCCACATCCGCCGGCTCGACAGCCCGCCAACCCGGAGCCGCGGCGCGACGAGCCACGCGGCCCATACGAGTGTCGCCATCCAGGCATACAGGAGCCAAGGGCTCCTCGGCGCAAACTGCCACTGACAGGCGGCCAACAGGAGCCCAACGGCGCAGGGCGTCCACGCCGAACGCAGCGGCCGGTCCGCACCACGATCGCGCCGAACCAACAACAGCAGACACGCCACCACGGCCGCCCACAGCGCGTACTGCGAGAGCCGAAAAGCCGGACGCCAAACGACTTCATGTTGGACCCAGTAATAGGACAGCCAGCCGAAGACGCCACAGGCCGCGAGCCCGGCCAGACCGAAGGCGGACTGAACAGCGGTGCTTCCGCCAATCTCGCGGCTCATGGCATCCCTCCAAGGCCTTGCTCGCCCTACGGAACGACGCAGTCGACGAACGGCTGTATGTCAAGCCCGTTGGCCTTGCCGTCGAGATTGATGTCGGCCCGATTAATGTGGCAGGGATCAAGGTCGACACAGATGAGGACTGCAACGAAGATCGCGATATCATCCGGCTCGAAGTCGCCGTCATCATCCATGTCGCCGCATAGCGCCGAGTCATAGGTGAGGTTGTCAAACCCGTCGCTAGCCTCGAAGACACAAGTGCCCAGGTTGATGCTACCGAGTTCCAGAGCAACGATCCTCTCGCAGTCCGGTAGGGCGATGGCCTGAAAATCGGGGCCTTGCCCGAAGTCACACATCTCCACGCGCCCCGTCGCACCGCAAACTCGAAGCTGGGGCTTCCGTTCCCCCGTGAACCCGTCCGAGTCAATGTTCGCGCCCGCGCGGATCACAGGAATATCAAACGTGACGCGGATCGACGGCCTCGGGAAGGGGAGCGACGTGTCGGTGATAATCCGGTTTGGGAGACTGACCGCAAAGGCGTTAGCATCTACCTCAGTGTTCTCGAACACGAGCCCGGGAAACTCCGTTGACAGAATCGTGCCCGACGGGAACGCATCGAAATCAAGTACCACCAAGTCTTCGCTGAAATCCTCCAGCGCGACGCAAGAGTCCGGCGGAAGCGTCGGGCACAAGAAGCCGAAATCAAACAACCAGGCGTTGTCGCAGACTATGACGCCGCCGCAGTTTCTGCTATAGGGCACCGTCTCCCCGCTGATGGAATCACCGATACAGAGACAAATGTCGTTCGGGTAGAACAGGCTGACGAGTCCCATGCCGTCGAACGTTGCGGCGTACGACTCACAGCCCATGGCGTTGATAGCATCGGCGACCGCGACCGCCATCGCGTCGGCATCCGGCTCGGTGCAGTCTAGCACGATGGAGCATTCCGCTGGGGCGCAGCCGCCAGGAATCGGGGTCGCACATGGACCTATGGGAGCGGAGGAACACGAAACGAAACTGATCGTGACGGTCCCGCCCCCCGGCGTTGGCCCGATCGGCCATACGAGCAATCGAACGGCCTGCTGAAACGACTCGTCCGCCCGCGCCGGCGCAGCGGCCAGAAGAGAGAAGTCCGCCACCGTTAGCAGGCTGGACCGACAGAGCCGACTGAGCATCGGACGTATCGAGGCGAGTTTCATCGGGCTGTTTGGTGGTTTCTGCATGGTTGTTTCTGCACTCTGTTTGGGCACGCAGACCCCGACCAAGTTCTGCAGCGTGCCGACACTTCCAGCAGCGACCACGGTGGCCGCTGTCCTGAATGCGGACTGCATCCTAACAAGCCTTCTCGGGTAACTCCAGTTGTACGCTTACGCCCGGTGGATGTGTGAGCTGCCCAGCATTCCTGGCACCGCTGGAGCTGACCACTGAGAACTGACAGCTTTGCCCCTTGCCGCGTCTCCAGCCCGGCCATACTATCACGCCCACCTGGATTCGAGCGAAACCTCGGGCGCAGGGCCACTCCCCTGCAAGACAAAGGAGCTTTTCCAATGGCCGACTATATCCCTTCAAGCGATGCGGAATTCAACGGATGGCTGGGCAACTTCGTCACCTATGCCAGTGCCAACGAGGTCGCCCTGGGCCTGACGCTGGGTGACGTGACGCCGATCGCCACCGCCCAAACCACCTGGGCCGGATCACTGGCCGCCCACGTCACCGCCCAACAAACAGCCAAGAGCGCCACCCAGCAGAAGAACACCGACCGCGCCTCGGTCGTCACCCTCGTCCGCGCCCTGGTCGGCCAACTCCAGGCCAGCGCCGCGGTAGACGACACGGAACGCGCCGCCCTGGGCATCACCGTCCCCGACAGCGAGCCCACGCCGACCGGCCCACCGGTTCTCACCGGCGAGACGCCGGTGCCACAGGGATGCTGCTGACCGGCTGCCTCCAGCGTCTCCAGCACACCATCGCCTTCATGGATGAAATGACCCCCACCAGCAAGGCCAAGCCCGCCGGCGTCATGGGCGTGGAGATCTGGGTCAAGGTGGACGACCCCGCCCCGGTCGATCCGAACACCGACCTCCGCTTCCTCGGCCTCGACACCCGCACCCCCTACGTCGCCGAATACCCCGGCACCGACGGCGGCAAACCCGCCCACTACATGGCCCGCTGGGTCAACGCCCGAGGCGAAAAGGGCCCGTGGAGCGAGACGCTCACCGTGACGATCAGTGCGTAGGGCGAAAGCCGAAAGCTGAAAACCGAGAGCCGAAAACCGAAGACCCACTCTCGCAGAGCAGCGGCCACCGGGCCACGCGGGGGGTGCGCCGCCGTTGCCGTTGCCTTTCTAGCTGACGGCTGATGGCTTACGGCTTATGGCTGCCGGCTCCTCAAACCCGCTCCCTTGCGTTCAGGGCTCTGACCGCCCCCTCCCACCTTGACATACGCCCCCGTTTTCCGTACATATCCCAGCTTCGCGGGACCGTGACGGGGTGCGTGTCGGACGCCGTGCCGCCTTCCCGCTTCCACTAGGACACTCCGAGAGACCACAGAGGCGACGGACGCTGATGATACGGGTGCAGAACCTTACCAAGACCTTCCAAACGCGCCATGCCGTGCATGGCATCTCCTTTCACATCGAAGAGGGCGAGATCGTCGGGTTCCTCGGTCCCAACGGGGCCGGCAAGACCACGACGATGCGCATTCTCACGAGCTACATGCCGGCCACATCCGGCTCGGCCAGCGTCGCGGGGCACGACGTGTTCAGCGAATCGCTGGCCGTCCGGCGGACGCTCGGCTACCTGCCGGAAAACACACCGCTCGACGTCGGCATGAGATCCCGCGAGTACCTCAACTTCCGCGGCAAGATCCGCGGCCTCGGTCGCGCGGAACGCCAGAGCGCCATCAACCGCGTCACCGAACTCTGCTGGCTGGGCGACTTCATTGACCGGCCCATCAGCCAACTCAGTAAGGGCATGAAACAGCGCGTGGGCCTGGCCGACGCCCTGATCCACGACCCCAAGGTGCTGATCCTCGACGAGCCGACCGTCGGCCTGGACCCCACGCAAATCCGCGAGACGCGCAACCTCATCCACGAATTAGCCAAGCGTCACACGGTACTCCTGTCGAGCCACATCCTGCCAGAGGTCGAGGCGACCTGCCAACGGACGATCATCATCGCCGAGGGCAAGATCGTGGCGTCCGGCTCGCCGGAAGAACTCAAGCAGCGCATCCGCGAGGGTTCGCGGCTGATTGTCGAAATCGCCGGCAACCTGGAGGCCATCCGCAAGGCCATCGCCGAGGTCAAAGGCGTCAAGAAGGTCGAAGGCTCCACCGGCGACGGCTGGAACCGACTCACCGTCGAGACCGATGCAGGCGACGCGCGCGAAGCCATCTACCAACTCGCCAAAAACAAGGACTGGTCCCTACGAGAGCTGCGCCTCGAGCAGAGCAGCCTCGAAGACTTCTTTATCCGCATCACGGCGGAGCAGGCCTCTCACCGCCGCGGCGATGAGGGGCAGGTGTAGTTATCAGTAGTCAGTGGTCAGTTGTCAGGATTGGGCCATCAGCCGTCAGCAAGGAAGAGCCGCGGGCTTTCCCGGCGCGCCGGGACGCGGTCGCTCGGCCGCCAGAAACCGCCCAAGCCCCCGGCGCAGCCCCCGATCCGAGCACAAGCGAGCGGGTGTGACCGCCAACGATCCGCCCACGAAAACGCCGCGCTGGTTCCGGCACCGGAATGGCTCGGATCACAACGTCAACGAATGACCCCACCGGGGTCACGGAATGTAGCCCCGGGTGCAGCGCAGCGGAACCCGGGGAAACCATCTCCAAACCCCCACTCAACCCCTGCAGGGGCGACGGAAGGCCCCACCGCCAACGAAGCCCCCACGCCCGCCGCGTCTTCTCCTCTTTTCTCCTTTCTCAACTCAACATTCTCCCCGCCCCCCACGAGTCCGGCCGACCTGACCTTCCTCCAACTCAGCACCCGAACCCCCACCACGATCAAGCTGCCCAGCGAAGCCGGTGGGAAGACCGCCCATTGCACGGCCAGATGGCTCAGTCCCGGCGCGCCGTGACAGCGGACCAGGGCCGTGGAGTGAAACGGCCAGCGCGACGATTGGGGCGTAGAAACTGTCCCGACTTATCCGATTCACGCGGACCAAAACGCCGTGGTGTGGATGACCGTGCGCATACCGCCAGACGGCAAGCCTACTGGCGGCGAACCGCACTATTCGTTCTGGCTGTTCTTGGCCAGGGCGATGCGCGCTTGGGCGGCGTGTCCCGATTCCGGCTCCAGTTCGCAGACCAGTTGCCACGTCGCGTTTGCTCGATCGATGAGCCCCATGTTCTGCAAGGCCAGTGCGAGGTTGGCCTGGAAGTCGACGTTCTCATCGTTGCCATCAATGGCGTGTTCGAAGTGTTCGATCGCGATCTCGAACTGATATCGCTGAGAGAAGAGCAGCCCGAGCTGGTAGTGCAAATCGGCGTAGCCCGGCTGAATCTCCGTGGCCTGCTTGAACGCCTCGACGGCCTCGTCCGAGCGGCCGAGTTCCTTGAGCCCCAAGCCCAGCTTGATCAGAGCCTTCATGTAGCCAGGATTGATGCTCACCGCTGCCTGGAAGGCTTCGACGGCGTCGTCGATCTGCCCCCGGTTGCGCAGCAGCAATCCGAGCCGATAGTGCAAATCGGCGTGGTGAGGTCTTTGTTCGATGGACTCGCGCAGCCGTTGGATCTGACAGGAGATGAGATCGGTCGGCGGCTCGTCCTCCTGCTCGGTTTCTGGCTTCATCATGTCGATCGACAGGTGCTTGGCCGCTTCGGCGCTAGCCGACGCCTTGAGTTGCATCCGGGCCACTTCACTGAAGAGCAGCGTGCTGTTGGGCTCGACGTTCCTGGCCATGTCGAATGAGGAGATCGCCTCTTCGCTGCGACCCATCGCGTGATGCGCGACGCCGATGCCGACGTAGGCGTTGAGCAGTCGGTCGTTGATCTCGATCGCAAAGGAGAACCATCGGGCCGCTTCGTCGTAGCGACCAGCCTTGAGATGCTGCGTGCCCAGCTTGACGTTCGCTTCCAGATAGTCCGGGGACATCTCCAACGCGATCTCGTAGTGCGCCATAGCGGAGATGTCGTCACCCAGCCGTGCGTACAGATCACCCAGGCGAAGCCGCGTGTCGGCAAAGTCCGCCTCGGTGTCGATCATCTTGTGCAGATGCTCGATGGCCTCACGGAAAAGGCCCGCCTTCTCGTAGGCGGTCACCGTGTCGCTGTGGGCGGCCCAGTTGTCCGGCTCCAGCGACAGGGCGTGCTCGTAGCGACGGATGGCACCGTCGTGATCGCCGGCATCGAGCAGCAGATTGGCCAGCGTCAGATGAAGGTCGGTCTGCTGGGGGTCGAGCTCGACGAGCCGCGTGTATTGGTGGATCGCCAAAACCTTGTCGCCGTTCTTGAGGTGGATCGCCGCCAGACGCTCGTGCGCGTTGCGCAGCGTCGAGCAGACGTTCAACGCATCGTCGTAGTATGCGATGGCCTGCTCTTCGTTGCCGCATCGCTCGTGGCAATAGCCGAGGCAGAAGAGAATCGCGGGATTGGCGGGCTCGATCTTCTGGGCGATGCGCATTTGCTCCAGCGCGACGTCCACCTGATTGAGTTCGTCGAACGCGCAGGCCAATGCCAGCCGCGCGCCCAGGTGGTCCCGGTCATGTGCCAGCACGCCGAGCAGTATCTCTCGAGCACCGACGGCATCACTGTCGCGCAGCAGCGCGCCAGCCAGGCGCACCTGCGCTCCCACATCGTCTGGATGCAGCGCGGCGGCGGCTTGCACATCTTCCGTCGTCTCTTCGCCGTCCGTCCCCAGCACCGAAGCGAAGGCACCAACCATCCGCGCGATCAGGCCGCGGCCGAATATCTCCAGCAGATATGACATCCTCTACGCCCCCCCACCGGCAACACCCACCGCCTCGAGGGCCTGGCGGGCTCGGTCGTAGTCGGTGTTCAGATGCAACGCCTTGCGGAATGCGTCTCGCGCCCCGTCGATGTCCCCCTTGCGGCGGCAGAGTTCGCCGATGAGGCAGTGAACATCGGGATAGTCGCCGCCATACTCAACAGCCTGGGCGAGTCGTTCGAGGGCCTGCTCGCCGTCATCCGCTTCGGCATGAAGGCGGCCGAGTTGGATGAGGGCTTGGACGTACTGCGGATTGATGCGAAGGGCCTCGTCGGCCTTGTGCATCGCGTCGCCCGACCGGCCGAGTCGCTGGTAGACGCGCGAGCAGTGGTAGTGAAGGTCGGCGAATTCGGGCCGATCCTCCAGGGCCCGCTCGAAGATCGCGGCCAGCATGGCGAAGACTTCGGCGTCGACGTCCGACGCAGGCAATCGCAGGAACGACTCGACGAAATCCGGTTCCTGAGTAATCAACTCGCCGAGGACTTCCAGCGATCGATCGTCCACGGCATCGAGTCGGCCCGTAGCGGGGTCGATCGCCAGCTTCACGCAAGTCGAGCGTGCCGCGTCGACGGCCAGCGTCAACAACCACCCGAGGTGAGCGTCGTGCGGCCGAAGCTTCTGGGCGACGGCCAAGTGTTCGATGGCTTCCGAATGGTCGCCCACGGCGGCAAGGGCCAGGCCCAAATGCTGTCGCACTTCGGGCAGCAATGGGGCCAACTCGGCGGCTTCTAAAAGCACGCAGATTGCGTCCTCGAACTCCTCCGCGGCGGCGTAGATCAGGCCCAGTTGCAGCCGAACATCGACTCGACAGGGTTCGGCATCAATGACTTCTACCAGTGTCTCGATAGCTCTCGGGAGCCGCCCGTCTCGCGCGAATGCATGGGCCAGGCGGATCGGTTGCATCTTGTCGTCGTCGGCTTGCCCGCCGCGTTCGATTTCCGTCGCGACGAGATCGAATCGCCCCATACCGGCGTGACAGGCCGCGAGATACCGCGACAGATTGGCGGAGTCGGGGTTGATAGTCCTGGCCGCATTGAAGTGCCGCGCGGCGGCGGCGTGACGGCCCGCCGACAGTTCGCTGACGCCGCAATGCGTGTGGGCCTGGCCGAGGTAGAAGCGGGCGAGCGTGCCGGTGAGATTACCGGCGTCACCGATGACCGATAACAACTCGACCGCATCCTCGAATCGCTGAGTCTCGAAGGCGGCGAGCCCGCGTTGATAGATGGCCGCCGCCTGGGCGGGCGTCAGAATGGGGCTCTGGGGCTCTGAATGCATGTGCGCGCTCCGGAAGGTCCGAGAAGATGACGAACGAATCGTCATCGCCGTGTGGGTATTATCGTCACGGGCAGTGGGCCGGATTACTTCTGAGCGAGAGGTGAAGGCTGTTTGGTCGCGCTGCGGCTGGAGCAGTTCGGCTGAACACCTCGTCGGTGGTACCGAGGCCCAAGCCTGGGGCAGGCTCCGCAACATGAGCGTGGGTCTGCGGTGACAGACGCCCGCGATCAGAGCCGCGACCGTCAGGGAGCGCCTGCAGCCGGACAACAATCGCCTCCGGCCCGGACGCGCCACAGATGCCGCGCCGCGGATGATCGCGTCAATGGCGATGTTTGGCATGAGCACGTAGGTAC
>CAYYPB010000057.1:0-10377 GCA_964473405.1 uncultured Planctomycetaceae bacterium | reverse complement strand
GCGAAGTTCGGCGCGCACTTGACGCGTCACAGATGACCCGGCGCGTCGCAGCATGTGGGAGAGGCCGGCTCCGCCGACGCCCGCGGGTGCGGACGACCCGACGGGCAGCCAGGCCCGTCTGTGGAAACGGTTCTGGGATTTGATCGAGAGCGACGCGTTGGCCGAGCAATACGGCGTGCGCGTAGCGCAGTGCGAGGCACCGTCCGCACGGTTGCGCGCCGGCGAGATTTGGGAGGTGTCTCTGGATCACGCCGGCGGCCTGAACCTGCGCCGGACGGGCCACACGCCCGACGCCGCGAACCGAAACGGCGGCGTGGCAGCGGTACGCTGAGACGTTGTCCCCGCGCTGAGTTTCTTCCACCACGCCTTTCCCCCAGCCTCCGGCTCCGCCGGGGCGATTGCCCATGAGTTCTTCAACCTGCCCGCTGACGCCCGGCAGAGCCGGGGGGCTGAAGGAAGCGTTTTCTGTTTGCGAATGAATGCCGCGGGCAAGAAGGCCCGCGCAGCGGGCGTCTGGTAGCAGCCACGGCCGCAAGCCTGTGGGAGAGAGCGAAACGCTAAACAGAGCCCCCGCAGGGGGCGATTGCGGGCTGTCTGCGTCGATGGAAAATGACAGATCGGATGGCACCAATAGGTGTCGTCGGGACGATCTCGCCCGTCGCGAGGCGCGTTCGCCCCCTGCGGGGGCTCCGCCCGGCGGACCGGCCTTGTCCACGGGCTTGCGCCCGTGGCTATTGTCAATCGCCCTTCGGGCTCCGGAGTCTCCGCGCTTCGCGCATGACAAAACGACCTGCGTTGGAGTCGGTCCTCCACATACCGAGGAGATGATGCTCGCACCATAAGCTGAATACTGAAGGCTGATCGCTGAGGGCTGACAGCTCCCCCGTTCTAATCCGCGGGTTCGATCGTGACCGTCAAGTTTCGGGAGTGGAACTGTTCGACATAGAGCTCGGCGCGCTCGCGATGGATCACGAGCAGGAGCGAGCAGTCGCCGTGGTGGGCCTCCGACATGCGTTCGATGGCCTCCAACTCGGTCAAGGGCGTGAGCATGACGATCGTCTCGACGACATGCTCTACATCGTTCACGTCATCGTTGTGGAGCAACACCTTGTACATCGGTAGATGTCGGGGCTCGGCGGCCACTGGAAGAACCGCTGTCGCGGAGGCGGTCTCGGACATGGCAAACTCCCTCGGGATACCGTTCTCGCAAATGCAACCGGAAGGCCGACGGAGCGGCCCCCGTGAGGACGCCCAGTATAAATGCGTTCCATCAACTCAAGCAAGCCCATATACTGTGGTGAGGAATGGTCGGGCATCGGCTCGCTCGACGTGGGCCGTGAGGGCCGTGTTCGGCCGGGGGTTCCTGGAACCGTGGCCAGGGGACTCTCTCGCCCGGCGGCAACGGGCTCGCCGAGGTCGGTGCCCTTCTGGAGTAGCGACTCATGGCGGAAGCGGCCGCTTCGGGACAGACCGACGCACCGAGCAATTCACAGCGCAAGGGTCTGCTCGATCCGGACTTCATGAACCGGCTGGAACAGCTCGAGATCGTCTCCCGAAAGATCCACGCCAGTCGGCAGAAGGGCGAACGCAAGTCTCGTCGCAAGGGCGAATCGGCCGAGTTCGCCGACTATCGCAACTATGTCGTGGGCGACGACCTGCGTCACATCGACTGGAACATCTATGCCCGACTTGATCGGCTGTTTCTCAAGCTCTTCCTCGAAGAAGAGGATCTTAATGTCTCCGTGTTGCTGGACGTCTCCACCTCGATGGATACGGGCGATCCGTCGAAGGCGCTCTACACAAAGCGCGTCGCGGCGGCGATGGCCTACATCGCCTTGTGCAACTACGACCGGGTCGCGCTTTGCGCGTACAGCGACAAGATCACGGCCTTTCAGCAGGGCCTTCGCGGGCGGCGAATGATGCCGCAGGTCGTGCAGTTTCTCGAAGATGTTCCCGTCGAGGGCAAGAGCCACTTCGCCGCCGCCGCCAAGCAGTTCGCCATGCGGATGCGCCAAAGAGGCGTCGTGCTGGTGTTGTCCGACTTCATGGACAAGGGCGGGTTCGAAGAGGGCTTTCGCTATTTGCTCGGCCGCGAGATGGATATCTATGTCGTGCAGATTCTCAGCCCCGATGAACTCGAACCGGACCTCGCGGGTGATCTGAAGCTCGTCGACGTCGAGGATGATGATGTCGCCGAGATCACGGTCAGCAAGCTCCTTCTGGACAAGTACAAGGCGAACCTCCAGGCCTACTGCGAGTCCATTCGCGACTACTGCCTCAAACGCGGCATCTCCTACTCCCTCGCCGTTACGAACAACCCGTTTGAGACGCTGATCTTGAACTACCTCCGGCAACGGGGGCTCGTGCGATGAGTTTTCTCTCGTTGACGACAGCCCTGATCGCGGGGGGGATCGCCGTTCCGCTCTTGCTGCTGCTCTACTTCCTGAAGCTGCGCCGGCAGGATCGCAAGGTCTCGTCCACGCTGATGTGGAAGAAGGCCGTCCGCGATCTTCAAGTCAACGCGCCGTTCCAGAGACTCCGCAAGAACCTGCTGCTCTTTCTGCAATTGCTGATCCTCGCGGCGGTGTTGTTCGGCATGGCCAATCCCGTGGTCAACTTCCTCAAGCGGCCGGAACGCAACATCGTGTTGTTGATCGACCAGTCTGCCTCGATGAGCGCGATGGAAGCCGATGGCCGCACGCGGCTGGAGCATGCCAAGCAGGCGGCGATGGAGTTTGTGGACACGATCCAAGGCGAGTCGCGAGCGATGGTCATCGGCTTTTCCGATCGCGCGAATGTCGTCTGCAGCTTTACGAACGACAAACGCCGCCTCAACCGCCTCATCGAGCAAATCGAATCGACCGACGGGCCCAGCAACATCAGCGAGGCGATCCAACTCGCCGAGGCCTATTCGACGAAGATCGTCTCCGCATCGGGCGAAGGCTGGGATCCCGATTCCATCGAGCTGGCCGACATCGAGGTCTTCAGCGATTGCCGTATCGCCGATGCCGCCGAGGGCTACGTCTCTCGCGGCGAAATGCACGGGCATATCATCGGCGCCGCCTCCGACAACGCGGGCATCGTCGGCTTCGACGTTCGCCGCGACCTCGAACGGCCCGGGATGCTCTCGGTCTTCGCCCAGGTGCAGAACTTCGGCCCCACGGCGATCACGTCGCACGTTTCTCTCTCGCTCGACGGGCGGCTGCTCTCGGTGCAGGACGTTTCGCTCGGGCCTGCACGGAGTCTGACAACGCGCCCGGCGGTGGGGCGGGCTTCCGGCGAGGCCAGCGCCGTCGCGCGGAACGTCATCTTTGAACTGCGGCACGAGGCGGGCGGCACGGTCGAGGTGGAACTCAATCGCAAGGACGACTTGCCGTTGGACAATGTCGTCTCGGCCCCCATCGACCCACCGCGTGCCCTTCGCGTGCTGGTTGTCACGGATCGCAAGGAAATCCGGTTCATCATGCACCGCCTGTTCACCATGGCATTCGAGATGGAAGACGTCACGGTCATGGGCATCGCCGAGTACGAGGACGCGGATGACGATGTGATCGCCATCGAAGATCGCTCGGCGTTCGATCTCATCGTCATCGACAAGCACGACACGAGCCGGCTGCTGCCTGGCAACTATGTCTTCTTCAACGGCGTGCCCCAGATCGACGGTTGCTCGCTCGGCGAGGATGTGGACGAACAGGTGTTCGTAAGCTGGCAGGAGTCGCACCCGTTGCTTCGCCATGTGGCGTTGGAGAACGTCTTTGTGCTCAAATGGCGGCGACTTACGCTCCCGAGCCATGCCGCGCTGCTCGCCGAGGGCGAGGACTCGACGGCTATCGCTTTCATTACCGACCCGGGCCACCGCTATGTCATCACGGCCTTCGACCTGCTCGACTCTGACTTCCGCATGCAATACGCGTTCGTCGTCTTCATGCAAAACGCGATGTTCTACCTGGCGTCGGGTGGCCTGACGGATACGGGCCGACTCATCGCGCCGGGCGAGACGATCACCGTGGCCGTCCCGCCGGGTGCGGAGACGATGCGTATGACCCTGCCGGACGGATCGACCGATGAAGTCGAAGTGCGCGACCGACTAACGATCAGCTACGCCAAGACGCGCAGGCGAGGGATCTACAAGGCCAGCTTCGATGATCCGGCCGAGACCACGGAGACCTACGCCGCGAACGTTCTGGATGACAACGAGTCGATGATCGCGCCGAACGAGAGCTTCATGATCGCGGGCAACCCCGTCAAGACCATCGCGGGAGAGATCAAGATCAACGAACCGCTGTGGCCCTGGGCCGTGGCGGCGGCACTGGTGATTCTGTTCATCGAGTGGTGGATCTACAATCGCCGAGTGGTGATCTAGCGGAATTGAGAATTGTGAATTGAGAATTGTGAGCTGAGGAGGGAGATGTGAGGATCGCCCACTCACCAGCATTTCTCCCACCGGCTTGCCGTTTGGCGGTCCTCATCCCCTCACGAGTCGCCCGAGCCGCTCGCAAACCGACTCCGTCGGCTCATCCGCCGCGACATCCAGCCACCGCGTCGAATGGAACTTGCGGAACCACGTGCGCTGGTGCTTCGCCAATCGGCGCGTCTGAATCTTGATCTGCTCGACCGCCTCTTCCAGCGACATCCGGCCGTCCAGGTGGGCGATGATCTGAGCATAGCCCAACGCCTGCCGCGCCTGCGTACTCAATCCCTCTGGCTCGGCGAGCAGCGACCGCACCTCCTCGACGAGGCCTGCATCGATCATCGCCTTGACGCGAGCGTTGATGCGCCGCGAGGCATCCTCCTTGGCCCGGCGAATCCCGACGACGACGGCGGGATATCGCATGGTATCGGCTGCCCATTGTGTTTGGAGTTCGGAGAGCGGCCGGCCCGTCAGGTGATGAACCTCGAGGGCGCGTTCGATACGCTTGTAATCATTTGGATGGATGCGTTCGGCGGCCGGCGGATCAACCGACTCAAGCCGAGTATGTAGCGCCGCGACTCCCTGTCGCTCGGCCAGATCGCGCAGCTCCGCGCGGTAGACCGCGTCGGCCGAGGGGCCCTCGAACATGCCGTACATCAGGCTCATCAAGTACAGCGGCGTGCCCGCGACGACGAGTGGACGCCGGCCGCTCGCGTGGATGTCGGCGATGGCCGCGTCGGCCAGGGCGGCGAACCTTGCGGCACTGAAGGATTCATCGGGTTCGGCGATATCGATCAGGTGATGCGCCGTGCGCCGACGTTCTTCGGCCGTTGCCTTGGCCGTGCCGATGTCCATCCGCCGGTAGACCTGCATCGAGTCGACGCTGACGATCTCTCCGCCCAGCGACTCGGCGAGCCCCAGCGCGGCCGAGGTCTTGCCACTTGCGGTCACGCCCAACAGCAGAACGATGCTCGGTCTCTCGGGTTCGAGCGACGACATGCCGCCACTCTACTCGCATCGCTGCGCGAGGTCGTCAGCCAGACAGAAGAGCAGCGGGCTTTTCCGGCGCGCCGGGACGCGATCGCATTCTCGTTTTCGTGCCCTGTCCGGGGGGGCTGCCCCTACCCATCGGCTCATCACCCCCAGCCCCGAAGCGGCGGGATCGACGGACGATCCTGCTCCCCGCGTGTTACACCGACCTGGCTCAGCGAGTCGCTACGCCGGCATCGGGAGGTGTAACATGCCTGCAACTTCCCGACTGACTGCGGAGCAATGTGGGCAGCGGACTCTGATGATCGAATCGGCTGAAATCGTCGTAACCAATGCTGCCACAGAGTGTTATGCGGGTTTCCCCGGCGTCTGCGATGGCCTCCATTTCGGCCATGCCATGTCGCGGCCGGCTGCCGTCACATTCCGAGCTGCATTCGTGCTACAATGATGCGAAAATGGTAGGGCCGTCTGCCGTTTTCCTGCAAGAGGCCCGTCGGGCCGAAGACTCTGACCGTACATGAAAACCGAGTGGGACGATTCGGAAGCGACGTTGCTTCCGCCGACCGGAAAGAACCCCGTTAGGGGACACTGGAGAAAGACCATGCGAAGATTGATCACCCTCACGATGCTCCTGGCTGCGTTCGCTATGACCGTGCCGGCTGCCTACGCCGGGCCGGGCTGTTGCGCGAAGAAGAAGGGCGCCAAGATTGCCAGCACCGCCGGCTTCCCCGCGATGCTCGCCAAGGAGTCTGGCAAGAAGACCGTGTTCGTCGTCGGCGGCGAGGAGTTCGTTTCCGAGGCGAAGGCCATGAGTGCCCTCGCAGATGCGTCAGAGCAGTTCGTCGGACAGTTCGTGGCGATCTCGTGCGTCGTGGATGGCAAGGTGATTCGCTGCGACGAAGCCAAGAAGGCCTGTGGCAGCATGGCTGGCAAGGCTGGCTGCGACAAGATGGCCAAGGGTGGCTGCAGCAAGATGGCCAAGGCTGGCAAGGGTGGCTGCAGCAAGATGGCCAAGGCTGGCAAGGGTGGCTGCAGCAAGATGGCCAAGGCTGGCAAGGACTGCTGCAAGGATGGCAAGGGTTGCACCGAGGCCAAGAAGGCGAAGGGCACCTGCTGTTCGTCGAAGAAGGGCAAGGTCGCCAAGGCCGATGCCAAGGGTTGTGGCAGCAAGTCCGCCAAGGCTGGCTGCGGCAGCAAGGCCGGCAAGGGCTGTGACAAGATGGCCAAGGCGGGCGGCAAGAGTTGTCACGGTGCCGGCAAGACCAAGGCCGACAGCAAGGACTGCTGCCCCGAAGGCAAGAACGTCATCTTCCGCGTCGCCGGCAAGGAGTTCAAGAGCAAGGACGCGGCCATCGCGGCCCATAAGCAGATCACTGCGGCCATAAAGAAGATCCAGATGACCTACATGGTCGACGGCGAAGCCGTGCACTGCTCGTCGGAGATCACCGACAAGGCCAAGGCCGCTGGCAAGGTCAAGTATTGCGTCGGCAAGTCGAAGACGAGTTGCCACCTGACGGCCCGCGTCGAACTGGCCAAGGCCCAGTACGAAGCCGCCAAGAGCGTCAGCGGAAAGCTCGTCGCCAAGGCACTGTAACGATTCGGTCGACCGGTTCTCCAAGAGAATCGGATCCCAAACACGCACAACGGGGTCGCGTCATCAAGGCGCGGCCCCGTTGTTCTTTGTGCCTGAGGCGCTATCGCAAGATGCGCAGCGAACCGGCGTCGGGCTTGGCGAATAGATCGTAGTCTTGCGTTCCCGTGCAGCGGACCGTGACGAAATCGCCTGGGTCGTGGTCTCCGCCTTCGACCTGTACGATGCTGTCCACATCCGGGGCTTGGCCCGCATGGCGGGCGGGATAGACGCTCTCGTCGCCGAAGTCATCGATCAGAACATCGAACACCTCGCCGACGCGCGCCGCGGCCTTCTCGAACGCCACGCCCTGCTGGGTGAGCATCAAGTCGTCGATGCGCTCCTCGACGATTTCTGGGGGCGGGGCGTCCTTCATCGCATGCGCGGGCGTGCCTGGCTCGCTTGAGTAGGGGAACACACCGAGCATCTCGAAACGCGCCTCGCGAACGAACGCAAGCAGTTCCGCGTGCTCGGCCTCCGTCTCGCCGGGAAAGCCGCTGATGAGTGTCGTGCGAATCGTCACGCCGTCGATCCGATCGTGCAGCCGATCCAGCAGCGCCTCGGTTTGCTTGCGCGTGACGCGGCGGTGCATCGCCTTGAGGATGCGATCATTGATGTGCTGCAGCGGCATGTCGATGTACTTCACGACCCGGTCGCATTCGGCGATGGCGTCGATCATCTCATCGGTGAAGTCCGTCGGGTAGGCATACATCAGACGAAGCCAACGCACGCCGTCCAGACCGTTCATCGCCCGCAGCAGCCCGGCGAGGCCGACAGACCCGTCGATGTCGCGCCCATAGCTCGTCGTGTCCTGGCCGATCAGGTTGATCTCGACCGCCCCATCGTCGATCAGCTCTCGGGCCTCCGCCAGAATCTCGTCGAGCGGCTTGGAGTGCAGCGGACCTCGAATCGACGGAATCGTGCAGAACGTGCATTTCTGGTTGCAGCCCTCGCTCATGCGCAGATAGGCATAGTGCCCCGGGGTCAGCCGCAACCGGGTTCGATCGGAGCGATTGTCATCCTGCCAGGATGAGGCGTGATAGTCACCGAGGAACAGACCGTCGCCGCTCGACTCCTGGCTGCGAATCGCCCCGGACGTTCGGCCTGTGACGGCTCGAATGATGTCGCGGCGATTGTTCACACCGACGAGGGCGTCGATCTGGGGAACCTCGTTGAGGAGACCCTGGCCGTCACGCTGGACGAGGCATCCGGCGACGATGAGCCGCTGGATGTCGCCCGCATCCTTGAGTGCCGCGGCTTCGTGGATGGCCTCCAGTGCTTCCTCGCGCGCCGCGGAAAGGAACCCGCAGGTGTTCACGATCAGCACATCGCCCGGGTTGCCGCCGCCGACGATGGCGCAGCCCGCCTCGGCGAGCAGGCCGAGCATCTTCTCGGAGTCGACGAGGTTCTTGGGGCATCCCAGGGAGACAAACGAAACACTGGGCATGTTCACGGCGGCACTCCTCGAAGGGTGAAGGCGACGGTTCCGAGTGCATTGTACCAGTGCCCGTTCAGAGCCGCGACCGTAAGGGAGCGCCAACGGCCGAATAGCAGACGTTCTTGGGTTCGATCATCGGCGCTCCCTCACGGTCGCGGCTCTGATCTCGCCACCGAAGCCACGGCGAGAGCCCGCGTAGGAGTCGTCGGGTGACGCGGTCCTGTGGGATCGCAGCGGAGCAAGGCCGGCGTTCGCCCTATCGAGGACACTCGGCCGGACGGTTCTTCGTCAAGTGCTTCGCCAGCTCTTGATCGGTGGCCAGGATGTGCGTCTGGACCCAGGTGAGCAGTGTGCGGACCACTAGCCCCCGACTGCCCGAACGCAGTCGATCACGGTCCCGTCCACCCACTTGATCGCCGCGACGATCTTCTCGCCGAGCTTGGGCTTCGCCGGGGCGCCGCCGCACATCGCTTCGACCTCGGCCTTGATGTCCTGTATCGGACGGATCGGCAGCTTGGAGCCCTTGACCGCGTCGAGCAGGTCCGTCCGCCGCGGGTTGATGGCGATGCCGCGCTCCGTGACGATGACGTCCACTAACTCGCCCGGGCCGCAAAGCGTCGTCACGCGATCCATGATGACGGGGATGCGATCGCGCACGGAGGGGATCGGCAGGATGACGCAACGCCCGTGCAGGCAGTTCTGCCAGCCGCCGATGCCGTGCAACAGGCGTCCATCGGAATGTGTCACGACGTTGGCATTGAAATCGACGTCGACCTCCGTCGCGCCCAGCACAACGGCGTCGAGGAATGTGGCGAAGCAGCCCTTGCCGTGCCAGTTGTAACTCGTGAACGGGCTCGTATCCTGATGGTGCGGGTTGTCGCGCATCGAGGTCACGCCGTCCAGGTCGAAGGTCTGGCCATCGAGGATGTAGTCGGTCAGCCCCTCGTTCAACATGTCGACGAGATACTTGTTGCTGCCCGCTCGGATGAATCGGGCCTTGACGTTCTCCTCTTTCATGTACTGCCGCAGATAGATCGCAAAGGCCAGCGACGTCCCGCCGGCACCGGCCTGGAAGCTGAATCCGTCGCGCATGATCCCCGCCTCGCGAACGAACTTGGCCGCCATCTCGGCGATGAGCTGCCGGTCGGGGCTCTTCGTCACGACGGTCGTGCCGGAGACGATCTTTCCCGGGTCGCCGATCTTCTCCAGGACGACGACCTGATCGACGTTGTTGCCCTGGATCTGCCAGGGGATGCAGGGGAATGGCACGAGGTTGTCCGTCACGATGATGACATGATCCGCATAGAGCGAGTCGACCAGCCCGAAGCCGAGCAGCCCGCAGGCGGATGGGCCTGTCACGGCGTTGGCATTGCCGAACGCATCGGCCGTCGGCGCGGCGAGGATGGCGATATCGATATGCACTTCGCCGTCCTGCACGGCCTGCCATCGCCCGCCGTGGCTTCGCAAGACGCCCATGCCGCGCATCTTGCCGGTCGAGCAATAGTCACCGAGCGGCCCGTTCATGCTGCCTTCGATGCGATGCACGACACCCGATTCGAGATGCTTGATGATCGGCTCGTGGCAAGGAAACGAAGCGCTGGGAAACCAGCGGAGGTCTTTGACGCCCAACTCCGCCGCCGCATCGAAGACGGCATTCGCCACCATGTCGCCATTGCGAAAATGATGATGCGAAGAGATCGTCATCCCATCGCGCAGCCCGGCCTTGGCAAGAGCGATCTTCATAGCCGCAACGGCGTCGCGGTGCAGATCATCCGAAGAGCCGCGGGCTTCAGTGTGGCCCGAAGAGCCGCGGGCTTCAGCCCGCGCGGACTCTCCTTGCGAGGGAACGCCACTCGCTGTCGGAACGCCACAGGTATCCGAACGTCCGCGCGGGCTAGAGCCCGCGGC
>CAYYPB010000056.1:0-10523 GCA_964473405.1 uncultured Planctomycetaceae bacterium | reverse complement strand
TCACTGCGTGGCGGCATCGTGCTGTCACAGTAGAGAACACGAGTCCGCACGAACCCAGTGCGTTCCGGGTTGAGGCACCAAGATCACCATGCTCCCGATTCGCGGCAACGTGCCGACTCAGAGTACGCCGTACCTCGTCTACGGCCTTATCGTCGTCAACTGCCTCTTGTTCGCGTTGAAGATCTGGGGCCCCGTCGGGCCCGAGCGGTTCACGCTGGTGTACGGTTTCCTCCCGGCTGAGCTTACCTCTGACCCAGGCCGTTTCGAGGCCGACTTTCGCGAGGATCGCGCTCGCCGAATCGGTCAGCAACAACTCACGGATCGCCACGGCCGACCGCTCGTCAAGGACAACCCCATACGGCTGGCCCGGGCGCTGCTCAAGTACGGCGAGGCCATCAACGCCGATGCCGCCGCCGCGGCATCGCGGCCGGCTTGGATGAACATTGTCACGTGCATGTTTCTTCACGGTGGCTGGATGCACCTGTTGGGCAACATGTTCTTCCTCTTCGTCTTTGGGGCCAACGTCGAGGACCGACTCGGCCCGTGGCTGTTCGCCGTGTTCTATCTCGGCACGGGCGTCTGCGGGAACCTCGCCCACACGTTCACCGACCCGGGCTTTACGCCGCTGGTCGGTGCCAGCGGTGCCATCGCCGGGGTGATGGGGGCCTACATCCTGCTGTTCCCCCGGACGCGCATCCTGGCCATCGTGCCGATCGGCTGGTATCCGGCGACGTTCAACCTCCCGGCCTGGGCCTACCTAGTGTTTTATGTCGTCATGCAAAACCTCTGGCCCGCCCTGCGCGGTGGCGAGGGCAACGTGGCCTATTGGGCTCACATTGGCGGTTTCGCCGCCGGCATGGCCATGATCCTCGTCTTGCCCCGGCGCAATCGCCCGCCGCCGCCACCCGAGGCCTACGACGCCGACGCCGACGACGCCGATTTCGTCGTTTAGCTCCCGCAAGGCCGCAGAAGGCATCGGGGGATTCTCCACAAAGCCGCCGACGGCAACGGCGGTCCCACGCCATCGCGGATTCCCTTAGAATGATCGATTCACCTAATCGACTCGGAGGCCGACGGCGGAGAAACCATGCCGCACGGCGAAGGGAAACGGCTCACAACGCGAGGATCATGATCGTGCAAAAGACCAGTCTCCAACTCACCACCACAACGGCGCTGCTGGCATTCCTCGGCTCGGCCATCGCAGGCAGCGCCTCGGCCCATGCTGAAAGCCACCTGATGCGCCATGCCGACGTTCACGGGGATAACATCGTCTTCACCTATGAGGGTGACCTCTGGCTCGCGAGCGCCGCCGGCGGTGATGCCCGACGCATCACCAACGACCCCGGCACGGAACGCTTCGCCAAGTTCAGCCCGGACGGCAAACGGTTGGCCTTCACCGCCAACTACGACGGCGGCACGGACGTCTACGTGATGGACGCCCGAGGCGGCCCGCCCACGCGGCTGACCTACCATCCGGCACCGGACTACGCGCTCGATTGGTTCCCCGACGGCCAGTCCATCCTGTTCCGCTCTCGGCGAGCCTATCCCTTCCGCGGCGAGGAGATCTACAAGGTCTCGGTCGAAGGGGGCCTGCCCCAGCGATTGCCCGTCGATCGTGCCGGACTCACGGCGCTGTCGCCCGATGGTTCGCAGATCGCCTACAACCGTATCAGTCGCGAGTCCCGCACGTGGAAACGCTACAAAGGCGGCATGGCCCAGGATATTTGGGTCGGCAGCCTGGCGACCGGCGATTTTCAACGCCTGACCGACTGGCCGGGCTCGGACCACTTCCCCATGTGGGCCGGCGATTCGATCTACTACACGTCCGACCGAGAGTTGGGAACGCTCAATCTCTACAAGCAGAACGTGGCGACCAAGGAAATCACGACGCTGACGTCTTACCCCGACTTCGACGTCAAGTACCCCTCCATCGGCACCGGCAAGATCGTCTATCAATACGCCGAGTCGCTGCACTTGCTCGACATTCAGACCGGCGAGTTCCGCAAGGTCGAGATCGACATCCCAAGCGATCGGGTCAAGATGCGGCCGGCCTATCTCAGTGCGACCGATCACGTCGGTTCGTTCGGCCTCTCGCCCAGCGGCACGCGTCTGCTCATGGAGATGCGTGGCGAGATCGTCAACGTCCCGGTCGATAAGGGCGAGCCGATCAACCTGACACAAGCCTCGGGCAGCCGCGAGAAGAACGCGACGTGGTCCCCCGACGGTCGATGGATCGCCTTCGTCTCGGACAGGACCGGTGAAGAAGAGCTGTACCTGGTGGATCAGAAGGGCGAAAAACCCGCTCGTCGGCTGACCGAAGGCGGCCGGGGCTTCCTGATGCAGGCGGTGTGGTCGCCGGACAGCAAGTGGCTGCTGCATTCCGACAAGTTCATGAAGCTCAACCTCGTGGACGTCGCGACGGGCAAGACGACGACCGTGGCTCAGGGCGAGTATGACGACGCCTGGGAGCGGTGGGGCATCCAGGAGTACGTCTGGTCGCCCGACAGCCGGTGGATTGCGTACACGAAGATGGAGTCGAACCTACACGAGTCGATATTCCTCTATGCGTTGGAGTCGAAGGAGACCACGCGCGTCACCGACGGGGCCTGGAACGACTTCAGCCCGTCGTTCGATCCGCAGGGGCGATACCTCTACTTCCTCTCCAATCGCAGCTTCACGCCGACGATGGGTGCGATCGATCAGAACCACGTTTTCCTAGATGTTTGCAGACCGTACTTGGTCGTCCTCGCGGCGGACGCGCCGTCCCCCTTCGCGCCGCAGGACTCGGAGCAAGTCGTGGAAGAACCCGCCGAGCCCACCGATGCGAAGAAGGACGAGGAGGGCGCCGCCGGCGATGATGAGGCGGCGCCCAAGACGGAGATTCACCTGGAGAACTTCGCTCGGCGCACGGTCGTTGTCGCGGACATCAGGCCGGGCAACTACTTCCGCCTGGAGGCGACGGAGAACGGCTTCCTCTATCTCAGCAAGAAGGGCCGTTCGTTCCTCAAGTATCAGGCCGTCACCGACAAGACCTCCGCCAAGCTTGATCTGTACTACTACAAGGTCGACGAGGATGACGCCGACGAGCGAGAGACCCAGAATATCCTCACCGGCATCAACAACTACCATCTGTCGGCCGATGGCGAGAAGCTCGTCTATCGGAGCGGTGCCACCCACGGTGTCGTGGACGCAGCCAAGGAGGCCGACGTCGGCGACGGTGAGGTCGATCTCGCCGCAGTGAAGATCAAGGTCGACCGCCCGGCGGAGTTCGCCCAGATCTTCAATGAAGCCTGGCGCGTTCAGCGAGACTGGTTCTACGATCCGGGCATGCACGGCGTGGACTGGAACGCCATCGGTGAGAAGTATCGCAAGTTCGTTCCGTATTGCGGTGACCGGAGCGACCTTCGGTATCTCATCGGCGAGATGATCGGCGAACTCGGTGCCGGCCACACCTACATCTACGGCGGCGACTACCTCGGCCGGGCCAAACGCATCTCGACCGGCCTGCTCGGGGTGGACTTCGTACCTGCCGCCGCCGGGGCCTACCATCAGATCGCCCACGTCGTTGCGGGCAACAACTGGGAAACCTCCGAACGCTCGCCGCTGAGCGCCCCCGGCTGCCCGATCAAGCCGGGCGACTATCTCATCTCCATCGACGGGCACGAGGTCACGCGCGCCGACAACCCGTACCGCCTGCTCGAGAACAAGGCGGGCCGTGTTGTGACGCTCGGCTACAACAGCAAGCCGACGGCCGACGGCGTCAAGACCTATCGCCTCCGCACGCTGGGGAGCGAGCAGGCGATCCGCTACCGCCAATGGGTCGATCGCAACCGCCGGTTTGTCGAGCAGCACAGCCAAGGCCGCATCGGCTATCTCCATTTGCCCAACATGATGGAGCCCGGCCTGATCGAGTTCGCCAAGGCCTTCTACCCCGCGTATACCAAGGAGGCGATCGTCATCGACATCCGCTACAACGGCGGCGGTTTCGTCGGCGACATGATTATCGACCGCCTCGAACGCAAGCTCTGGGCCCTGACCCAGCCGCGAGAGGGCAAGTGCATCCGCGACCCGGAGCGCGCCTTCCACGGACACCTGATCGTCGTCATGAACGAAGACACGGGTAGCAACGGAGAGTATTTCGCCGAGGCGATCAAGATCAGGCGACTGGCGAAGTTGGTCGGCATGCGCACCTGGGGCGGAGCCGTCGGCATCGAGCCGCACCAGCACCTACTCGACGGCGGCACGACCACGCCGCCGCAGTTCGCCCCGTTCGGCATCAATGGCACCTGGCTTATCGAAGGCCACGGCGTTGTCCCCGACATTGAGGTGCAGAACATGCCTGGCGACGTGATCCAAGGCCGCGACGCGCAACTGGAGACGGCCATTTCGGTCTTGCTGGAGCAGATCAAGGAAGCTCCGATGCCCCTGCCCGAGCGCCCGGCCTATCCGAAAAAGCCGAAACCGACGCGCTAAGACTCACAAGGCCTCGGAATGGCGTTCGCTGTCCCGCCGATTCTCGCGTCGCCGAGGACCGCCGATACCCTCAGCGGCTTTGTGTTCGTGTGGCCGGGGCGTGAAAACCGGGGTAGACTTACGTTGGACTGCCTGCGGCCGGACGGCCGATGGGCATGAAGACCGCCGCGACTGAGGTTCAAGCCGATGCCGGGAGCCGAAACCATCCAACACACCTGGATCGACACGGTCCGAGCCTTGCTCGAACACCACGTTCAGCCGCTCGAGATCACGCCTGGCGTCATCGCCGGGAGCGTTCTCGCCTTGTTCGCGGGGATTTTTCTCACCTTTCGCGGCGGCAAGTTCGAGCGACTCGTTGTCTGCGCCTTCGCACTCTGCCTGGGCGGCTGGCTCGGTCAACGGCTGTCTGGCTTCACCAGCACGCCGGGGCCCATCACCATTGCCATCGCCGCGATCGTCGTCTCGGTCGTTGCCTTCAAGACCTATCGCTGGTGGCTGGCCGCCGGATCGGTGGCCGTTGTGTTTACTCTAGCCGTCGTGTTCCAGCTCGGAAGGGCCGATGGTTTTCAGGAGAACTTGCTGAGGCTCGTCGACCGCGCCCACGCGATGAAAGGCGACCACGTGGGGTTGCCCGAGGGCCCCAAGGAGATGTTGGAGAATCGCAACTCCGACCCCATCGCCGAGCTGGCCAAACTCAAGGACAGCGCCCTGGCCGAACTCGAGGAGATCGGCCCGACCGGTTGGGTCATCCCCGTCACCGCGGCGATCCTCGGCGGGTTGCTTGCCTACTGGATGCTCCGCGCCCTGGTCGTCATCTGGCTCGGTTTCTTCGGGGCCAATCTCGCCGTCCTCGGCGCCGCCGTTGCGCTGTGCGGCCTGTCTCATGCGATGCGCGACAATCTGCTCGCCCATCCTGAGTACCCCGCCGGCCTCGCGGTGGTCCTCTGGCTTCTCGGACTCATCCACCAGGCGAAAGAGTCCAGATTTCCCAAGAAATCTGCGCCCGAAGGTGACCAGGGCGGCGGCAAATCGTAGATTGACTTCGGGTGTGCTGCGCTCGGGGTCGCCGTGCATCCATCGGGCGTTCCTCGCACGGTTGTCTTCAGGACAAGAACTGGGCCACATTGATATCAGGGAGGCATGGACACCTCGCGCGTGCGCGCGCTGTTGCAAGAGGGGGGAACATGCAATCTATCTTCTCACTGCTCGCCGGTGCCAGCGCCGGCGTTGCGATGCTGTTGATTCTGCTGGCCGTCGTTTATGGGCTCTTCGGCTGGCGCGTCGTTCGATACCTCTCCGTCGTCGATGCCATCGGTGTCGCCATCCTCTTCGCCTACGCCCTCAAGAACATCGAGGAACGAGCGGCGGGCGTCCTGCCCTGGGCCATCGGCGCGGGCGTCTGTCTCATCGCTCTGCCCTATCTCGCGTGGAGATTCTCGCATTGCGCCGTCATCATCATGTGCGCGGCGGCCGGGTTCCTGATCGTTCAGGTTCCCCTGCTCGGCATGGACTCGCCTTGGGCCGTTGCGCTGCTGCTCGGCCTGGTCGGTGCGGGCCTCGCCATTGCGATGCGGCTGTCCATGTCGCGCGAGGCGGCCATCGTCCTGACCGGTCTTCACGGCGGCTGGTTCATCATCGCCGCACTGGCCGTGTTGTCCTCGGGGCATGGCAGCCTCGCCGCCAGTCTGTTTGATCTGCTGACGACCGGCCACGCCGCGGTGCTGCCCGCCGTCGCCCTGTGCCTCTCGACGATCCTTATCACGCGGCAATGGGCCGACCTCGATCGAGAAGTCGACCCGTTCAGTTCGCTGTGGTAGAACGCTACGGCCCCCAGCGAGCCGGGCCGTCCTCGGCCCCGGACCGCGCGGGACCGACGTCCGGCACGGTGGCCGGACGCTACCGAGAGACCGATCGTGAGCCATTCGCCGGACGCGCCTCAGATGGACGAAATCGACACAACCGAGGTGGCCGCCGCCCCCAAACCGCGTGTGTCCATCCGCCGACGCCTCGTCAAGATGGCCCTCATCGCGCTGCTGCTCTACGTGTGCTGGTGCGTCTTGCTACTGTTCACGCAACACTGGCTGATCTTCCCCGAGTATGTCCTCGCGCCGCCCGGCCCCGAGGAGAAGTACGACGATTCGACGGTCGTTCTGTCACGCGAGATCGACGGCGGCCACGTCATCGCGTGGTTTGTTCCCGCTCCCGGCGCGGACGCGGCGCACCCTGCACCGCTCGTTGTCTATATCCACGGGGCCGGCAACATCATCGATACGCAGGGCCATCGCATCGAAGGCTATCGCCGGCTGGGCTGTTCGGTGCTGCTGCCGGAGTATCGTGGTTACGGACGCTCGGGCGGCACGCCGAGCGAGGCGGCCATCGTGGACGACGTGCTGCACTTCTACGATGAGGTCATTCAACGACCTGACGTGGACCGAACGCGCGTCGTCGTGCATGGCCGGTCGATGGGGGGGGCGATTGCCGCGACGCTGGTCGAGCGGCGAGGGGCCGGCTCGCTCATTCTCGGCTCGTCATTCACGAATCTGCCGGAGGTGGCGAGCGATCTGCTGTGGATTCCGCGAGTCGTCGTGCACGCGTCGTTTCATCTCGACGACATTCTCGCACGGCTGGATGTTCCCACGCTGATCTTCCACGGCACCGAGGACGCCATCGTCCCGCACGAACACGGCGACCGGTTGCTGGCGATCGCCAAGAACGGACGGCTCGTCAAGCTCAAGTGCGGCCACCGCAGCTTCCCATGCGAGGCCGAGGCAGGGCGGTATTGGCAAGAGATCGAGAAGTTTCTGCGCGAGGGCGGCGCGATCGGGCCATAGGACGCATTCCAACGAGAAGCGGTCGGAATCGCAGCACTTAGCCGCGCCCCAACGGGAAGCGCCAAGTGGACCGCGACCTGACGAGAAGCGCTTCCCGTTGGGGCGAGGCTAAACGTTGCTGCCGTGGCGGCGGCTGCGTTCGGTCGGTCCGTTGGACAAATCAAGCCCCGGCCGTGTCCTTGCCGCGATTCGTGTACCACAAGTAGCCCATCAGGCCGGTCCCGAGCAGCGCCCATGGCAGCATCGATGCGAACCAGATCGTGGGGTTCATGACCATCTTCGGCTGCGTCGCTGCCGCCTGTGTGGCCGCTGCGGTCGTGGTCTGGGCGGCGATCTCGAACCTGTCGAGGAACCACCCGAGCCCGAATCCGGCAAGCCCCGCGCCAAAATACTGGAACGAGTCGATCACGCCTGCCGCGAAGCCGGCCATCTTGCGGCCGCCCAGGTCCATTGCCGCGGCGGTCCCGAGAATGGAGTGCGTGGCGTTGCAGCCGGTGTGGATTCCCAGAATCACGACGACAGCGATGACGGCCGTGGAGTAGAACATGCCTTCTGACATCGCCATGGCGAGCAGGATGAAGGCAGCCTGAATCAGATACAGGGCCGCGGCCACGGGGGCGCGGCGACCTTTGAAGAGTGTGTCTGAGATAATCCCGGAGCTCAGCGAGCCTGCCGAAGCCATGACCGGAAGGAGAATCGCGGCGAACCACCAGAAGAGTGCGCTGCCCTCGCCGGTCTTGCCGACTGCCCAGACTTCGTCCAAGTAAACCGCATACCACGCGAAGATGGCGGCGCGAACAAAGCCGGTGCAGAAGTAGGCACCTGCCACAATCCACACGATGCGGTTTGACGTAATCCGTCGGAAGACCTCTGCGATGGGAATCTTGGCGTGAGGATCATCGTTCGGATCCTCATCATCGTGAAGGACTCGGTAACCCGCCTCCTCAGGGTGGTTCTTCACGGCCACGTTCATTAGGGCAATGACGACCAGGACGATGAAGGGCGGTATGACGAACATGTACCGCCAATCGAGGACAGGCACCGTAATCGTGAAGAAGATCAGAGGGACCGCGAATCCTGTCGCGAGCATGGGGGCGAGTTGACCGACCCCGGTCTGCCCCAAGTTAATCATGATGCCGAAAACCCCCGCGAAGAATCCGCGTTCTCGACGTCTGAACCACGCGGTATTGATCTTGACCATTCCCGGCGCACCGAAGGCTTGCACATAGCCGTCGGCCAGCCTGATGAGGATGAGTGGGACGAGCAGCCAGGTGATGTTTGACCAAGCAGTCAGGCCGAAGGCGAGATTCAGCACGACCGTGCCAATCGCCCCGATGGTCATTGCCTGTTTGCCGCCCAGCTTGTCGGTGAACAGGCCGTTGACGAACTGGCCGACGGCGTACGCCCAGTTGCGAGCCGTCTCGATCATGCCGTACTCGGCCTTGGAGAACTTGAGCGTCTCCATCAGCTCGGGCGCGATGATGCCCAGGTTGTAGCGGCACAGGTAGTACGTCGCGTAGGTCAACCCGAGGAAGAACCAGTTGCGCACGCGACGCAGACGGAAGCCCGGCGGATCGCTCTGCGTGGTTCCTGCGGATGCGAACGGCTCTGGCGTCGATTGTGACATGGACAACCCTCTAGCGTGGCGATGATGATGGTGCGGCGGCGTCCGGCGTTTCTGAAGCGGCAGGGTATAATCGCTGCCACTGCAACAGGCAAATGCGCGCTGTCGAGGGCGCATCGCGTTACGTCGTGGCCGAAGAGCGCTTCCCATTGGGGCGCGGCCAAACGGGGTGGACGACCGTGAACATGCCGCGTTTAGCCGCGCCCCAACGGGGAGCGCTACGACGCCCACAGCCCGATTGTTTCCGGACCCTGGCGACCGCTTGGTCGGGCCCTACAATGCGTCCGATGCTTGCCGCGGTTCCTGTTGCCGGTCTGACGATCTACTCCCTCGCCATCCCCCTGCGCGTCAAGTTCAAGCACGCCTTGGCCGAGCGAATCGGCAGCGAGCCCATCATCGTTCGGCTCGAACTGGCCAACCACGTTGTCGGCCACGGCGAGGCGCAGCCGCGCACCTACGTCACGGGCGAATCTAACGCCGATGTTCTGAAGACCATCCAGGACGTCTTCGTCCCCATTCTGCTCGAGCTGCGGCCCACCTGCTTCGGCGACGCGATCGAGGCGGCGGCCAATCTGCCGATCGTCGCTCCCGACGGCCGCCCCATCACGGCCGCTCGCGCCGCCGTCGAGATCGCCTTGCTCGACGCCTACAGCCGCGCCTTCGGCCGGTCGCTCGCCTCGGTGGCGGGCTATCTTGAAGAGACGCACCTCGGCCAACCGGGCAGCACGTCGACGGCCCGGTTCGGCGTCGTCATCTCCAGCATGGACCCGGGGCGGATCCAATCGTTAGTGAGAAAAACGCGATGGGCTCGCATCGGCCACTTCAAGCTCAAGGTCGGCGACGCGGACGATGGCGCCCGGCTCGATGCGACGGTCCGGGCGTTGGACCGAAAATTGACAAATGGGAAAGTCACCCTGGTCCTGGATGCCAACGCGGCGTGGACGCTGGATGAAGCGACCGAGAAGCTCCGCGCTTGGCAGCACCTACCGATCACCTGCGTCGAGCAGCCGCTCGCCAAGGATGCGGGGAAGGACTGGGGTGAGTTGGCCCGACGAACAAGCTTGCCGCTCATGCCCGACGAGTCGCTCGTGACGCCCGACGACGCGGAGGCGATGATCGTCCAGCAGGCGGCGGGCTGGTTCAACATTCGCATCGCCAAGAACGGCGGGCTCTTGCCGTCGCTGCAACTGGCCGTCCTCGCTCGGCGTCACGGGATCGCGGTTCGGCTTGGCTGCATGGTGGGGGAGACGAGCATCCTGTCGGCGGCCGGCCGTTGGTTCTTGCAGCCGGTGCCCGGCGTTCGGTTTGCGGAGGGGAGCTTCGGCCGGTTTCTGTTGAAGGACGATGTGGTGTCGAGATCCCTACGGTTTGGGTTCGGCGGGCGCTGGCGTCCCATGACCGGGCCGGGCCTGGGCATAGACGTCGAGCAAGAGCGGCTCGAACGCCTGGCGCTGACAGCGCCGACGCACGTTCCGTTCTGAACGGATTCCGCCAAACGGCAAGACGAAGTCGGTCGTGCGTCGGCAATCGGCTAGAGCGGCGCGGCGACTACTGTAGCAGCGCCACACGCCGCCCAGGCAAGTCGCAGCTGGGCC